>CBDUYQ010000370.1:0-1508 GCA_965371475.1 uncultured bacterium | reverse complement strand
CCGTAGAGAAACCCGGCTGCGTAGATATCGCCCGCCCCGTTGGTATCGACGACGTTATCGACTTTGACGGCAGGCACGCGGTGCTCCTCTTCTCCTTTACGGATGATGGCGGGGTTGGCGCCGAGTTTGATTACGGCGGTGGCGCCCTGTTCGGCAATTTTTTTGGCCGTCTCTTCCGGCGAGCAGCCGTAGAGCATCTTGGCCTCTTCCTCGTTGGCAAAGACTATGTCCACGCCCTCGGCAATGAGTTGGCGGAAGTCGTCGCCGCTGCGGTCCACGGCAAACGGGTCGGCGACGTCAATCGAAATCTGTGCGTTGTTCTTGCGGGCGGTGGCGATGGCTTCCTGGATGGCCTTCTTCTGCCCGTCGGTATCCCACTGGTAGCCTTCGATGTGGATGACTTTTGCCTGGGCGATGTCGTCGTGGGGGATGTGGGTTTCGTTGTAGTGGCGGCTGGTGCCGAGGTGAGTGTTCATAGTGCGCTCGCCGTCGGGCGTGACCAACACGACGCAGGAGCCGGTGGGCAGGTCGGTCCGGGCGAGCAGGGGGGCGATGCTCAGTTCCCGCATCCGTTCGAGAATTTTGTCGCCGAAGTAGTCTTTGCCGACCATGCCGACAAAAGCGGTGGGGCTCCCCAGCGCGGCGAGGATGCGGACGACGTTCATGGCGGAGCCGCCCAGTTCGGTGGTGCGTTCTTTGCCGTCAAGGTGGGTGAGGATGGCGGTCTGCCGCTGGGCTTCGACCAGGTGCATGATGCCCTTGTTGAGGTCGAGCACCTTGATGTCGTCGTCGGTGATGGTCACGCTGATGTCCATCAGGGCGTTGCCCACACCGAGCACGTCATAAGTCTTCATTCGGTCTCGCTCCCGGGGAAATGATTGTGAAAAGCCTTAAGTTCCAGGAACTTAAAGCCGAAGTATCATTTTTACCTGAAATTCAGGGTTTTGTCATCCGGTTGAGTGGGCCAGGATATCCCGCCCGCGGATGCTGGTCGGCTTTCGCCGGAGGGAATTAGCTGGTCAGAACCCAGGTAACGAAGAGGAGCATATAAGCGATGCTGGAAAGTCCCACCGCCAGGCTGAGGGCCGGGTTGGGGGCTGATTTGGTGTGCATTGGCTTTTCCTTGTCCCTGCCGTGCCGCCTGTTCCGGAAGGTCAATGGGTTAGATGATCGCAGGAGAGCGGAGGATTCTGGCGACCGAGGGCTTGAAAGTCACTCATTTTGCAGGGGAAAAAGGGGTCAAAGAAAAATAATATTTACAGGTTTCCACCTGCTGGAAATGTGGTACAAGGGAGGGCACACGGACGATGCCTGAAGCAAAGGGGGAAGGCATGCGGAGTGTAAGGGGCAGACTGAGGGCGCAGATTTTCCTGATTTGATTTCCCCAACGGATTTTCCCGTTTGGGGAATTTTTGTTTTGTAGGAGGGGCAAGAGTTACACCAGCGGCCATAATCACCCCATAGCGAAATTGTTTGTCGGGGGCAAAAGGCGCCGCTGACAGTGGAGG
>CBDUYQ010000369.1:0-1523 GCA_965371475.1 uncultured bacterium | reverse complement strand
TCGATAAATGAAAAAGTTGATCTACCCACCATCACCTTGACCAACGCCCTCGAAGTCGGCGAACAGGTCTTCAACATTCGCTGCGGCGGCTGCCACACGCCCGACGGGCGCCGCTACCCGCTCAAACCTTCGCTGGAAGGTTTTATTGCTGAGGACATCGCCGGCATCCTTACCATCCTGCCCACCATGAACGAGAACATGCCGCCGTTTCTGGGTACGGACGAAGAGGCGGAGGCCCTCTCGCAATACCTTGCCAGCCTCAACCCGCCGGAGTAAAAATTATGCAAGCAGGCTATCCCATTCCCATGATTGACCCGATGCCGCTGCCCGGCCCGGTCTGGCTGCTGCGCGGGTTGCTGTTGCTGACCTTTTTCCTGCACCTGATTCCGATGAACTTTATTCTCGGCGGCGGCTACATCGCCGTCCTTTCGGCGTGGCGGGGAAAGAGCAACCCCAACGCCGCCCGGCTGGCGCGCGACATCGCCGGGATGATGCCCAGCTTCATCGCCTCTACCATTACGCTGGGCGTGGCGGCGCTGCTTTTTGTGCAGGTGCTCTACGGCCACCTGCTCTACACCAGCTCTATCCTGATTGGCGGCCCGTGGTTCAGCGTGCTGGTGCTGCTGATGCTGGCCTACTACGGCTACTACTACTTCGCGCTCAAGGGCGGAGAGGAAAAATCCGCCCGGGTGGCAACCGTCGTGGCTTTCATTTCTTCGCTCTTCTTCACCGTCATCGGGTTCATCTTCACCAACAACATGACCCTGATGCTCCAGCCCGAACGCTGGCGCGCCCTCTACACCGCCGACCCCTCGGGCTGGAACCTGAACCTGGCCGACGCCTCGGTCTGGCCGCGCTACCTGCACATGTTCTTCGGCGCGTTTGCTGTGGCCGGGCTGGTGCTGGTTGTCCTGGCGTTGTGGAAGCGCAAGCAGGACGCCGACTACGCCCGCTGGCTGCTGCGCCAGGGTGCGATGTGGTTCACGATTATGACCGGGGTAAACTACGCCATCGGCTTCTGGTTTCTGCTGGCGCTGCCGCAAGAGAAGATGTTGCTCTTCCTGGGCGGGAGTACGCTGGGGACGGCCAGCTTCGGGGCGGCCTTTATGCTCTCCCTGGCCGCCATCGGACTGCTGATGCGCGCCGCCACCGTACCGGAAGGCGCCGGACTGTTTGCCGGGCTGGGCATCGGCAGTGCGCTGCTGACGGTTCTGTTGATGGTCATCATGCGTGACGTGCTGCGCGATGCCTACCTGGCCCCGCACTTTGATTTGTCGTCGGTAGAAGTCGCCACGCAGACCGGGCCGTTGCTGCTTTTCTTCCTCACCTTCGCCGCCGGCCTCGCCACCCTCGCCTGGATGATTCGAAAGGTCATCACCGCCCGCTGAAAGATTACCTGCCAACAGGTAGGGCAAGCCCTTGCGGCTTGCCGTTGGCGAATCGGCGGTCCTGCGATAACGGCAGGGCACAAGGCCCTGCCCTACCCAAACAATGCGGGGCGTATCGCCACCCTCGCCTGGATG
>CBDUYQ010000368.1:0-1523 GCA_965371475.1 uncultured bacterium | reverse complement strand
CCTTTTCGCAAAACTTCTCCGCTTGTGTCAAAATACTGTGCTTGCCTGTGTGGAACCGTTTACCGTTTCTGGGCCAGGCATTCTTGGAAGGAAGTGGGACTGACTGATGTCATCTGACCTTGCATTCGTGGTTCTGGCAGCCGGCAAAGGGACCCGGCTCAAGTCGTCGCGGGCCAAAGTGTTGCACGAAGCCGGCGGGTTGTCCCTGCTGGCGCACGTCCTGCACGCCCTCAAGCCCCTGCGTGCCCGCACCTGGGTAGTGGTCGGACATCAGGCGAAAGCGGTAGCGGAAGTAGCCCAGGCCCACCGCGCCGAAACCGTTTTGCAGAAGCCGCAACTCGGCACCGGACACGCCGTCCAGGTAACTCTCAAGTCATTACCCCGCAGCGTCAAGAGGGTGGTCGTCCTGCCGGGCGACGCCCCGCTGATTACCACTTCCACCATGCGCGCTCTTTTGCGTACCCATACAAAAAGCCGCGCTGCCGCCACCCTGCTCACCGCCGAACTTGAGAACCCCCACGGCTACGGCCGTATCCTGCGGGACCAGTCAGGCGCGGTCGATGCTATCGTCGAACAGTCCGCCCTCACGGCGTCGCAACAGGCCATCGCGGAGGTCAACTCTTCCCTCTACTGTTTCAACCGTAATGATCTGGCAAAGTTCCTGCAACGGCTGGGCCGCAGCAACGTCCACCGCGAGTTCTATCTGACCGATGTGATCGCCCTGTTGCGCGAAGCCGGAAAGACCGTCGCCGCCTGCACCACGCCCGACCCCGACGAAATCCTCGGCGCCAACACCCGCGCCGAGCTTGCCTGGGTGGACTCGGTCCTGCGCTGGCGCAAGGTTGAGCAGATAATGGCCAGCGGCGTAACGGTGTACCGCCCGGACACGCAACTCATCGACTCCGGCGTCAAGGTCGGCGCAGACACCACCATCGAATCCGGGGTCGAGCTGCGCGGCGCCACCCGGATGGGCCGCCGCTGCCGCATCGCCGGCGGAAGTGTGCTGGTCAACGCCGTGCTCGGCGATGACGTTACCGTCCGGCCCTACACCTTGATTTTTAACAGCCGCGTCGCGCGCGGCGTTTCCGTCGGACCCTTCGCCCACCTGCGCGACGGGGCCGACATCCGCGCCCACGCCCGCATCGGCAACTATGTCGAAGTCAAAAAGTCCATTGTCGGCGAAGGCGCCAAGGCTCAGCACCTGACCTACCTCGGCGATGCCAAAATTGGAGGCGGGACCAACGTCGGCGCCGGGACCGTCACCTGCAACTACGACGGCGTCAACAAGAACCCCACCCGCATCGGCAAAGGGGCCTTCATCGGCAGTGGCACCATGCTGGTAGCGCCGGTCAGCGTGGGCGACGGGGCCTACGTGGCCGCCGGTTCCACCATTACGGAAAACGTCCCCGCCCAGGGCCTCGGCCTCGGCCGCAGCCGTCAGATCAACAAACCCGGCTGGGCCAAAGCGCACCGCAAGAAAAACTCCCGCAAGGCCGGTAAAAAAACTGCCAAGAAAAAGTCCC
>CBDUYQ010000367.1:0-1531 GCA_965371475.1 uncultured bacterium | reverse complement strand
TGGCAGACCTCATCAAGCAACACAACGAAAAGGGCGAAGGCCCGCCGCTCTCGACGGAAGAAATCTATCTGATTGAAAAGGCCGAGGAACTGGGCCTGCACTCGCTCTCCGGCGCGGTCATGGACCCGCGCGGGCTGGCCGAACTCATCCCCGACTTCCAAAAGGCCGGTGCGCCGCTCGATACCCCTGTAGGCGACGACGCGGCTTACTTCCTCACCCAGACGGGCGCTTTCCGCGCCCCTATCACGCCGCCGCCGCTTCGCAACCACGGCAACTACGTTGTCTCGCTGGCCAAGCTGACGCAGTGGCTGGGCGGGCGTGCCGAAGCCGCCGGGATTAACCTCTTCACCGGCTTTGCCGGGCGGCATCTGCTCTACGACGGTAACCGCGTCGCCGGGGTGCAGACCGAAGACAAGGGAATCGACAAGAACGGCAAAAGGAAGTCGAACTTCCAGGCCGGGTACGAGTTGCGCGCCAAAGTCACGGTGCTGGCCGAAGGCACAAGGGGTTCGCTCACTAAAGAACTTATTAACAAGTTTGAACTCGATAAGGACAGCAACCCGCAGGTCTATAGCGTCGGCGTCAAGGAACTCTGGGAAGTCCCCGAGGGCCGTATCCAGCCCGGCACGGTCTGGCACACCATGGGCTATCCGATGAACTCCGACATGTACGGCGGCGCGTGGATTTACGGCATGCAGAATAACCGGGTGTCGCTGGGGCTGGTGGCCGGGCTGCACTACGCCAACCCCTACTTCGACCCGCAGGTGGCCTTCCAGCAGTACAAGCAGCACCCGTTCGTGAAAAAAATAATCGAAGGCGGGAAACTGATTCGCTACGGCGCCAAGTCGATGCCTGCGGGCGGCTACTGGGCCATGCCGAAAACCTATGTGGACGGTGCGCTGCTGATAGGCGACAGCGGCGGGTTCCTCGACGCGCAAAAACTCAAGGGCATCCACCTGGCCATCAAGAGCGGCATGATGGCGGCTGCCACAATTTTCGAGGCGCTCAAAAAAGGCGACACCTCCGCCGCCACGTTGCGGAGCTTTGAACAGCAGTTTGAAAGCAGTTGGGCGAAGAAGCAGCTATGGAAAGTCCGCAACTTCCACCAGGGGTTTGCGCATGGGCTCTGGGTGGGGCTTATTCATGCCGGGTTGCAGTTCGTCACCGGCGGGCGCGGCGTGCGCAACCGTTACACCAACCGCGCCGGGCACGAACACTACAAGAAGTTGAGCGAGCTTCCCGAAGAGAAGCCGCCGGAGTTCAAGGGCGACGGGGAACTCACCTTCGACAAGACCACCGACCTCTACTACTCCGGCACGCGGCACGAAGAGGACCAGCCCGGGCACCTGCTGGTATCTGATCCCAACATCTGCTCCACCCGGTGCGCCACCGAGTACGGCAACCCTTGCCAGTACTTCTGCCCGGCGGCGGTGTACGAAATGGTGGAAGAGCAGGGGAAGAAGCGGCTGAAGATTAACGCCGCCAACTGCGTCCATTGCAAGACCTGCGACATTGCCGACCCCTACCAGAT
>CBDUYQ010000366.1:0-1533 GCA_965371475.1 uncultured bacterium | reverse complement strand
GCAGAAACCGTCGGCTACGATAGCGGTCTCGCCAAGGGGGTCATTATGCAATTCGATACTCTTATCCAGGGCGGAACCATCGTCACCGCCTCGGACACCTTTGCTTCCGATCTCGGAATCAAAGACGGGCGCATCACCGCCATTGTGCAAAACCTGCCGAAGGAGTCCGCTAAACAGGTGCTCTCCGCCGACGGCTGCTACGTAATTCCGGGCGGCATCGACGTGCATACCCACCTCGACCTGCCTTTCGGCGGCACCAGCAGCGCCGACGACTTCGAAAGCGGAACCATTGCGGCGGCTTACGGCGGCACCACTACCCTCATCGACTTCGCCGTCCAGTTCAGAGGCGAAACCCTGCGAACCGCCTTCGACACCTGGAGGAAAAAGGCCGAGACCAAGGCTGCGATTGACTACGGCTTCCACTGCATCATCACCGACCTGCCCGACGCGCAGTTGGAAGAGATGGACGCCCTGGTCAAGGACGGCGTTTCCAGCTTCAAGCTCTTCATGGCCTACCCCGGCGTATTCATGCTGGAAGACGCCGCAATTTACAAGGCCATGAGCCAGGCCGCCAAGAGCGGCGCCATGATCTGCATGCACGCCGAAAACGGCGGCGCGATTGACGTCATCGTGCAGCGCGCGCTGGCCGAGGGCAAGACCGCGCCCAAGTACCACGCGCTGACACGTCCGGTAGCGGCTGAGGCGGAAGCCACCGGGCGGGCGATTGCGCTGGCGGAGATGGCGGGCTCGCCCGTTTACATTGTCCACCTCTCCTGCAACGAAGCACTGGAAAAGGTCCGCGAAGCCCGCGACCGGGGCCTGCCGGTGTTCGCCGAAACCTGCCCGCAGTACCTTTATCTTTCACTGGATAACCTGGACGTCCCCGGCTTTGAAGCCGCCAAGTATGTTTACACACCGCCCCCGCGCGAGAAGTGGCACCAGGAAAAACTCTGGGACGGGCTGGTGCGCGACAACCTGCAGGTGGTCTCCACCGACCACTGCCCCTTCTGCTACAAGGAGCAGAAGGAAATGGGCATCGACGACTTCAGCAAGATTCCCAACGGCGGCCCCGGCATCGAACACCGGCTCAGCCTGATCTATACCGGCGGGGTACACGGCAAACGCTTCTCGCCCAACCGGTTCGTGGAACTGGTTGCGACCGCGCCGGCCAAACTCTTCGGCCTCTACCCCCGCAAGGGAACGATAGCTATCGGGTCCGACGCCGATATTGTAATCTTCGATCCCGACAAGGAAGAGACCATCAGCGTGAAGACCCACCACATGCGCGTGGACTACTCCATGTTCGAAGGCATCCAGACCAAGGGAGCGCCGCAGCAGGTGCTTTCCCGGGGCCGGGTCATTATCGACAAGGGCAAGTTCACCGGCAAAGTCGGGCAGGGCCAGTTCCTCAAACGCCAGACCTACGCGGGGCTGTAACCTCACACACTGCGCTCAGAAAATTTTCAGGAGGGCGGCATGAAAACCTCTCTGCCGGTGAAGGCCGTAAAAGACACGGCCCGCCGCCTGCAAAAA
>CBDUYQ010000365.1:0-1535 GCA_965371475.1 uncultured bacterium | reverse complement strand
CGGGCAGATTACCAGCGAATAGACTTTTTGTGCAGGAAGTTATTTCTCTGGAGCTGCGAAATTCCACCCGAAAACAACATCAGACTTGCCGTGGCAAGCGAAATAGATCACGACCTGTTTCGGAAAAGCCAAAAAACGCCAAGAAATCTATCCCGGAAAGCTGTATGCTTAAAGTTCTTATTATTTTTGACTGTTGCAGGGGTCCTTGGGTGAGGAGGTTTGGATGACTGAACAGCCAGCCGGAAGCGGTGGAGCCGAAGTGCTTCGTGCGGTGGCTGCCCCCACTGCGGCGCAGGAGCGGATGGAAATTCTCGACGTCCTGCGCGGGTTTGCCATCCTGGGCATCCTGCTGGTGAACATGGGGGGGTTCAACTCGCCCTGGATTTACCTGATGAACGCGGATGTGGCGTGGTGGACCAGCGGAATCGACCGCCTGGCCGAATGGGGGATTCAGTTCGTCGCGCAGGGGAAGTTCTATTCGCTGTTTTCGTTTCTGTTCGGGCTGGGGTTTGCCATTCAGATGATCCGGGCGGAAGCGCGCGGCGCCGGGTTTGTGCCGCTTTACCGGCGGCGGCTCCTGGCGCTGCTGATGATCGGGCTGCTGCACGCCTTTCTGCTCTGGTACGGCGACATCCTGAACACCTATGCCCTGCTGGGGTTCCTGCTGTTCCTGTTTCGCAAGCGGCAGCCAAAGACCATCCTGCGCTGGGCGGTTGGATTGCTCATCCTGAATGCGGGTGTGTTCCTGCTGTTTCTGTTCCTTATGGACCCGGCGCAAATGCAGGAGGGGTTCCGGCTTGCGATTGATTCTTCGGTGAAGGCCTACGCTCACGGGAGCTGGGCGGACATCATGGTGCAACGCGCCGGGGACGCCATGTTTATTATCTTCGGTGGCCTGATTGCCGGAGGCCCGAGCATCTTCTCCATGTTTCTGCTGGGACTCTATGCCGGGAAGAGAGACTTCTTCCGGAATCCCGCCGAACACCTGCCGCTGGTGCGGAAGCTCAACCGCTGGGGGCTGGCGCTGGGCCTCCTCGGCAACACGGCCTTTGTGGTTGGCTTTGAACTGGCGGAACCGATGGTGGTTTCACTGCCGGGTATTCTGAGCGCCCTGGGGATGGCTGTCGGCGTGCCCTCGCTTTTTACTTTCTACGTCACTTCCATCGTGCTTTTGTATCAGAGGCCGGCGTGGAAGCGGCGGCTGCACTGGCTGGCCCCGGTAGGACGGATGGCGCTGACCAACTACCTGTTGCAGTCTGTGGTCTGCACCTTGATTTTCTACCACTACGGCCTGGGTTACTACGGCAAGGTCGGTCCGGCGCTGGGGCTGGTCTTTACCGCAGTCATCTACCTCAGCCAGATTCCGCTGAGCGCACTCTGGCTCCGGCACTTCCGCTTCGGCCCAATGGAGTGGCTCTGGCGCTCGCTTACCTATGGCAAGTTACAACCCCTGCGAAACGGCTAGCGGACGGCGATCAAGGGGGAGGATTTCTCCACCACTTCGCCGATGAGGGCGGCGGGGCAGCCGATCTGGG
>CBDUYQ010000364.1:0-1535 GCA_965371475.1 uncultured bacterium | reverse complement strand
TCAGTTTTTCCCGGTGGGCGGTGCGTCCCCGCCAGGGCGGGCAGGTTTGTCGGCTTGGCGGCGCTCGTAAACAATGTAGCCGATTGCCAGCAGCAGGCCAGCCAGGGCGAACCAGATGTAAGGCGTGAAAGGGTTGCCGAAGTCGAGCGCGGGGGAGGAGCCGGGCAGCAGCATGATGGTCGGCAGGATGTTCCAGAAGAGCGGCTCGAAGTCGTAGATCTCTTCGGTCACGTTCATGTAGTGGTCAAAATTCACGGCGTAGGGGTAATAGGTGAGGAAGAGCCCGAGGCAGGCCATGAAAAGAAGAATGGGCGCGTAGTTTTCCGACACGGTGAGGAATTCAAAGAGGGCGCCGCGCTTCTCCAGGCGCAGCCAGCGCCGGGCATTGGTGTAGCTCACGCTGGCCAGGGTGAACAGCCCGTACACCAGCACCAGCGTCGAGAAGAGAATCATCATCAGCGCATTCCAGAGGTTGTGGCTGGTCTGGCCGAGCGGGCTGAAATAGACGTAGCGCTGCCGGAAACCTGCGACCCGGGTTTCGAGAGCCGTAGCGTCCTCGTTGCGGCCCATCCGGCGCAGGAGGGGCACAAGCCGCTGGGTGGCGGTCCGGACCAGGGCCTGCCCGATTAACTTCCCCATCAAGCTGGTGGAGTGGGTTTGCATGAGTTCGCCGTGGCGGATGACGGTTTGGTAGTAGTCCAGGGCCCGTTGCCGGCGTCCGGCGGTTTCGGCTTCCTGACCGTATTTGTATACGAGGATGTTGGTGTATGTCTGGCTGTTGAGCAGGTTGGTCACCGGGGCGTTGCTCATCATTTTTATCAGGATGGCGGGGCGCTCGATGTTATGGCGCTTCATGCTGCCCCGGATGACGTTGAAAAGCCGGATGTGATAGGGGTCGTACTGCGGGGCCTGAAAGGCTTTCGCCATCAGGTCCATCCACGCCCCGGATTCGGAGAGGGAGCGGAGGACAGAAGGGTCGGTGCCGAAATAACGGCTCAAATTTTGCGATTGGAACAACCAGGTGGCTTCGGCCAGGTAGGGGACCGCGTTTTCCGGGTCCCACTCCTGGAGTTTGGCAAACCAGTCGCGGGCGACCCCCTCGGAGCGGGAAGAGGGATCGAGGGCGTAATAGACCCAGGTGAATTCGGTGTCGAAATGTACGGCCAGGTTGGCCAGGCGGACCTGTTGTTCCGGGTCAGGGTGCTGGAGGGCGGCAAAAGCGAGAGTGAGCGCGTCGCTGTTTTCTTCGGCGGTCTGCGCCATCCGATCGAGCTGGGAGACGGGCAACTGGCCCGCCGAGTTCACCCACCAGCCGTCGCTGCTGCGGTGCCAGAGCGGTCCCAGGCCCGCGCCCATGCCTTCGAGAAACTCCGGCACGAAAAAGAAAGAGACCGAGAGCACCAGAAAGACCAGGCTCATAAAACGAGTTTTGCGAATCATGTTGCCGCTCCCCTGCTTCCGTAAGGTTCGCCCAGTCTAGGGGTTTCCCGCCGCCGGGTCAATCGTCAGCGGGATTGGGAGCGGCGGAAGTAGAA
>CBDUYQ010000363.1:0-1537 GCA_965371475.1 uncultured bacterium | reverse complement strand
ACCTCGTTCTGCGCCAGGATGTCCGACTTGCCCCCGAACCCGCCGATGCGCTCGATGCCGCGGATGAAACCGGCGCGGCGCTGTGTCTTGATGCGCTTGAGTTCTTCTTCTGTCGGGCCGCCCGCAAGAAACTTCGCGACTTCTTCGTTCACCGCCGCTTCCACGCGGCCCAGGTCAATCCCGGGACGCGCGTTGGCAATGATGCCGAACATGCCGGCAATCTCCGGCGCAAACCCGAACGCGGAAACGCTGGTAGCAATCTGCTCGTCGTAGACCAGCCGCTTGTAGAGCCGCGAGGACTTGCCGTTCGACAAAACATCGCTGGCGATATCCAGGTAGTCGGAATCGGCCGAACCCCACTCCGGCACGGCCCACAGCTTATAGAGGCGGGCCTGCGGGACGCGGTCCTGCATGACGTGCCGCCGCTCTCCGGTCCACTTCGGAATCCAGGCTTCTTTACGCCCCACCGGCGGCCCCGAAGGGATGTCGCCAAAGTAGCGCTCCACCTTCTGCTTGACCTCTTCCGGGTCGATGTCCCCGGCGACTACGATGACGGCGTTGGCGGTGCCGTAATAGGTCTTGAACCACTCGTGTACATCTTCCAGGGCAGCGGCATTGAGGTCTTCCATCGACCCGATTACGCTCCAGTGGTAGGGGTGGCCCTTGGGGAAGACGTTTTCTACGATAACGCTGAACGCTTTGCCGTAGGGCTGGTTTTCGCCCTGCCGCTTTTCGTTCTGCACCACGCCGCGCTGCTCGTCGAGCCGCTCCTGGTCGATGGCGCCAATCATGTGACCCATACGGTCAGACTCCATCCACAGCACGGTATCGAGCGCCGTCTTCGGTACATTCTGGAAGTAGTTGGTGCGGTCAAAGTTGGTGGTGCCGTTCAACCCGGTGGCGCCGATGCGTTGCAGCACCTTGAAGTAATCGTCGTTGTAGTTCTCGCTGCCGTTGAACATCAGGTGCTCGAACAGGTGGGCAAAACCGGTGCGCCCTTCCTTTTCGTTCTTCGAGCCTACGTGGTACCAGATGTTCACGGCCACAATCGGCGCCTTGTGGTCCTCGTGGAGTATCAGTGTCAGTCCGTTATCGAGGACAACTTTCTCATACGGGATGTCCACCACTTCCACTTCCTGGGCCTGCACTGCGATCCCGCTGACCATAAAGGCCGCCAGGCAAACAGCCAGCGTCTGCCACACCTTTCGTTGGTTTCTGTTCATCTCATCCCTCCTGTTTCTTTGGAAATTGTGAAATTTTTGATAACAAAATCTTGCAAGAATTCTCTGCCGGATAAATCTCCCCCTAGCAACTCCCATCTTAGACAGGCTTCTCCCGCAATGCAACACACACCCTCCCCTTTGTTATTACGAATCGGGCGCCGGAAAGTTCCGTTTTGACCACACCGGCGCTGGGCCTTGCCGGGCAAATTGTAGGGTAGAATTGACCCTCGGATTCCCCGGCAAATAACCAAAGAGCAACAAGGAGTAGCTGATGTTCCAACCGGACCTGCTGAATGACCCGCCTGCGCCAAGGC
>CBDUYQ010000362.1:0-1549 GCA_965371475.1 uncultured bacterium | reverse complement strand
CCGGCAGGGTAACCGGCAGGTGCCCCTGGATTCGAGTTTGGCCAAACAGGGCGCGAATCACCGCGCGGTCGGAACTGGCGGTAGAACTGTAGGAGAGCAGCACCGTTTCAACCTGAGGAAAGTGCCGCGCCAGGTAAGGGTTGCCGAGGACCAGCAGCGCAGAAGGCTTCTCGCCCGCCAGCGCCTGTTCCACCAACTCGGGCATGCCCTCGGGCAGGCCCATTGCGTTGCTGTCGTCGGAGCCTTGCTGATAGACCGCGACCAGCACCCAGTCGTAGCTCTCCGGGGCGGGTAGTTCAACCTCCTCCGGCGGAAAGTAGAGCGGGTCGGTGCGCACCACTTGCAGGGAATCGACCCGGGGTTTCAGTTCGGCTGCGAGTGTCTTTCCGGGGAAGGGACTGGGTGTGGCGGAGAGCACCACCAGCAGTCCTCGTTGTGGCCGGGTGGAGGCAATCGGCACCAGCCCGGCGTTGTCGCGCAGAAGCGTGATGCCGGCGTCGGCAATTTTTTGCGCCACATTATGCGAACCGACGCTGCCAACGACCTCTTCGGCGCGCGAGAGGGGGACCTGTGATTCCTTATGCAAACCCAGGCGGGCCTTGGCCGTCAGTATCCGGCGGACGGACTCGTCCAGCCGCTTCTCGCTGAGGCGGCCGGACCGGACGGCCCGGAGCAGCGCGTCAAAGGAGACCTGCGGGTCGGGCGGCATCAGGACGATATCGACTCCGGCTTCCACCGCCCGCACGGTGGCTTCGCCCGCCCAGAAATCTTTGGTAATGGCGCTCATCACCATGGCGTCGGTAATGATTAATCCGTCGAAGCCCATCTCGCGCCGCAGGAGTTTGGTGAGCATGGCTTCGGAAAAGGTCGCGGCGAGTTTCTCGTCGGGTTCAATCGCCGGCGCCAGCAGGTGGCCGGGCATGACGGAACTGACCCCGGCTTTGATAGCGGCACGGAAGGGAACCAACTCAACGGCGTCGAGCCGGGCACGGTCGCCGGAAATTGTCGGCAGGTCGAGGTGGCTGTTGACGGCGGTGTCGCCGTGGCCGGGAAAATGCTTGGCGGTGGCCAGCGCGCCGTTTTCTTCCACGCCCTTCACAAACGCGGCCACCAGTTCAGCCACCGCTTCCGGGTTTTCTCCGAAGGAGCGGATGTTGATGACGGGATTTTCCGGGTTGTTGTTGACGTCGGCTACCGGGGCCAGCACCCAGTGGACGCCCAGCGCGCGTGCTTCCCGCGCCGCCACCGCCCCCATTTTATAGGCGTAGCGGGCGTCACCCGCCGCCCCCACCGCCATGTTATAGGGGAAGTCGGTTGTCCCCTGCACGCGGAAGGCGGCGCCGCGCTCGAAGTCGGCGGAAACCAGAAGGGGAACCCGTGCAGCTTTCTGCAGCCGGTTGGTGAGCCGTGCCAGCCCGTACACGTCGGTTTTGTCGATGCCGGTAGGCTTGCGGGGTTTGGTGGCGACTACGTAGCCGCCGATGTGCAACTCCGCTATTTGGCGCAGGAACCGCCGGAACTCTTCGCTGTGGGTGTTGGAAAACTCGCC
>CBDUYQ010000361.1:0-1563 GCA_965371475.1 uncultured bacterium | reverse complement strand
GCACGGGCGTAATCGACGGTGTCTGGAAGTAATTCCCCCAGCCGCCTTCCGGCGGTTCCAGGCTGAGGTAGCCCGCCACCGGCTTCCGCAATTGGTCCATCACCTCCCGGCGGATGTAAAGGAACCCCGCCCCGAAAGGCGAGTTCAGCCATTTGTGGCCGCCGCAGGCAAGGAAGTCCACCGGCGTTTCTTGAACGTCAATCGGAAACGCCCCCAACTGCTGAATCGCGTCCACCACCAGCCAGACCTTTCTCTCGCGGCAAAGGGTACTCATCGCCTTGAGGTCGCAGCGGAAGCCGTTGCTCCACTGCACCGAGCTGATGCAGACAACCTTCGTCTTGGGCGTAATCTTCCCGGCGACGTCCTCCACCAGAATCTTGCCCGCGCGGTTTGCCACCACGTCAATTGCAATTCCGATTGTCTTCTGCTTCTGCACCCACGGAATCGCCACCTGCATAAACTCCAGATCGCAGAGCAGCACATGGTCGCCGCGCTCCAGCGGAATGGCCTCGGCGGCCAGACTCAACCCGTGCGTAGTGCTTTCCACCAGTGCGATTTCCTCTTTCTGTGCGTTAATCAGCCGCGCTGCCTGCGGGCGCGCCTCCTCCCTCAATCCGTCCATCGCAATGTGATGGTCGGTGGAAGACGGCTCCGGGCACCAGTGGGCCCGGTCAGTAAATGCCTGAATAGCCTCCACCGCCACCTTCGGCGCCAGGCTTACACAGGCGGCGTCCAGAAAGGTCTTCTCCTCCAGCGCCGGAAACTGCTCTCTTGCGCTTTCAATCTGCATTCACCTCACCTCGCATAACGTAGAGCCGCGATTGTCCTACACCACAACCGGCTCCCGCAAGCCAGTTAGATACCCCAAACCGGCAAAGGAGCGCAGTTGACCTGTCCGGCAGCGGGCGATAACATTGTCAGTTTGGACTGGTGCGTCTGCGCACTGTTGTAGCGCTCCGTCTCGTCCGGGCGGGTGCCGAGCACCTCTTCCGGACAAGATTAGACACAGGTCGCCGGGCACCGGGCACCGTCCACAGGGCACATGATCAAAGACATCACAGTTCGCGGGGCGCGCACCCACAACCTGCGCAATATCGACGTCACCATCCCGCGCAACTCGCTGACGGTCATCACCGGCCTTTCCGGGTCGGGCAAGTCCTCGCTCGCCTTCGACACCCTCTACGCCGAGGGCCAGCGCCGCTACATTGAATCCCTTTCCGCCTACGCCCGCCAGTTCCTCGACCAGATGGAACGGCCCGACGTGGACTCCATCGAAGGCCTTTCGCCCTCCATCTCTATTGAGCAAAAGACCACCTCGCGCTCGCCGCGCTCCACCGTCGGCACCATCACGGAAATCTACGACTACCTGCGCCTGCTCTGGAGTTCCATCGGCACCCCCCACTGCCCCAAGTGTGGCCGCCCGATTGCCCGGCAGACCACCGAACAGATTGTCCACAACATTATGGAACTCGGCCACAACAACAACGAGCACCCCGAGCGCATCATGGTGCTCGCGCCCATCGTCCGCGGCCGCAAGGGCGAGTTCACCCGGCAACTGGAAAA
>CBDUYQ010000360.1:0-1565 GCA_965371475.1 uncultured bacterium | reverse complement strand
AAGGGCAAGCAGGGCCGCTTCCGCCAGAACCTGCTCGGCAAGCGCGTGGACTACTCCGGCCGTTCCGTGATCGTCATCGGGCCGGAACTGAAACTCAACCAGTGCGGCCTGCCCAAGCAGATGGCGCTCGAACTCTTCAAGCCGTTCATCTACCATCGGCTCGAACAGGCCGGCCACTGCACCACTATCAAGCAGGCCAAAGAGTTCGTCGAGCAGCAGGACCCGATTGTCTGGGACATGCTCGAAGAGGTCATCAAGGAGCACCCGGTGCTGCTCAACCGCGCTCCCACGCTTCACCGCCTCGGTATTCAGGCGTTCGAGCCGGTGCTGGTCGAAGGCAAAGCGATTCGCATCCACCCGCTGGTCTGCACTGCCTTCAACGCCGATTTTGACGGCGACCAGATGGCGGTGCATATTCCGCTCTCGCCCGAGTCGCAGATTGAAGCTTCGGTGCTGATGCTAAGTTCCAACAACGTTCTCTCGCCAGCCAATGGCGCCCCCCTGACGGTCCCCAGCCAGGATATGGTGCTGGGCCTCTACTATTTGACCAAGGCCAAGCCGGGCGCGAAGGGAGAAGGCCGCGCCTTTGCCAATTCCGACGAGGTAATGCTGGCGCTGGAGGCGGACGAGGTGAAAATCCTCACGCCCATCCGTCTTCGTTATACCGGTACGGTTGTGGATCTTACCGCGGCTTTCGATGACCAGAGCATCATCCACACCGAGCCGGTCAATCTCGAGAACCAGTTTATTCAGACCACGGTCGGGCGGGTTATTTTGAATGACCACCTGCCTTCCCTTATGCCCTTCGTCAACGGCCTGCTCAAAAAGAAGGGCGTCGGCCAGTTGGTCCACTACTGTCACCTCCAGTTCGGGTTGGAGTTGACCGTTAAAATGCTCGACGAAATCAAGGACCTCGGCTTTCTCTATGCCACCAAGGCCGGTTTCTCGCTGGGCATTGATGATCTGGTCATTCCTGAAAGCAAGCCTAAGCTGGTGGAGCAGGCGCAGAAGGAAGTCCTCAAGGTGGAGCAGCAGTACCTTGACGGCGCCATTACCAACGGCGAGCGCTACAACAAGGTCATTGCCATTTGGTCGGACGTCACCGAGCGCGTCGCCGACGAGATGTTCAAGGACCTGGAAAAGCAGGAGGAGACCGGCGACATGAACCCGGTGTATGTCATGGCCGACTCCGGCGCCCGTGGGTCCAAGCAGCAGATTCGCCAGCTCTCCGGCATGCGCGGCCTGATGGCCCGGCCCTCCGGCGAAATCATTGAAACCCCCATCACCTCCAATTTCCGAGAAGGGTTGAACGTGTTGCAGTACTTCATCTCCACCCACGGCGCCCGCAAGGGGCTGGCGGACACCGCTCTGAAAACTGCTGACTCCGGCTATCTCACCCGCCGCCTGGTGGACGTAGCCCAGGACGTCATCATCAGCGAAATCGACTGCGGGACCGTGGACGGCATCGAAGTCGGCCCGATTGTGGAGGCGGGAGAAGTGGTCGAGCCGCTGCGCGACCGCATCGTTGGCCGTGTAAGCCTTCAGAAGATTAAGGACTACGAAAA
>CBDUYQ010000359.1:0-1574 GCA_965371475.1 uncultured bacterium | reverse complement strand
GCAACCGGGGACTCCTCCGTTTACCGGCACGGCCACCTGACGGGGGTCGGTGCCTACCGGAAACAGGCCCGCTCGTATCGCTACATCCAGGTTGCCCACCAGCAGTTCCGGGTCGGCGACGTTAATGTTGCGCGGGCGGTTGAGCTTTGATCCCTTTACGCCGAGGTAACCGACGCTGAGGGAAAAATCCGTAGCCAGTTCCCGCTCAAAGGTCAGGTTCCACTGCGAGGCGTAGCCATATTCAAAGTCTCCAGCAATCGGAAGAGTCCAGGGCAAAATCGCCAGCGGAAACCCGGCGCAGGTGCGGTTGGGATCGGGCGAGGGCTGCGGGCAGAAGTTCTGATTGACGAAGATCGAACTCAGCGAAGCCGGCGGAAACGCATTGAACCGCTGCTCATCGGGCAAGAAGCCAAAGTTGAACGGGTCCGTGGCTGCCCCAAAACTCGTGTCCAGAATTCCCTGGAAAATATTGGTGGCGTTCAAACAGGTCGGGTCAACCAAAATACTGGTCGCCGGGAAACAGGGCGACCCCCCGAAAAGGATCTGCTGGGTGGACTGCGCCCCGTCGGCCGTATCCGCGTTGAAGGCTATTGCCAGCAGCGGGTGGTCGTAGAAGAGCCCGGCGGAGGCCCGGATGGCGGTCTTGCCGTCGCCCCAGGGGTCCCACGAAATGCCCACGCGCGGCGCAATGTTATCCCAGTCCCGCGGGATGCCCTCGGTCACCCCCAGAAACTCTTCCGAGGCCGCTGTGACCGCGTTAAACGCCGGCAGTTGCGGCGTCCATTCGCCGTCCCACCGTACCCCGTAGTTAAAGGTCAGGTTGGAGTTCACCCGCCAGCTATCCTGAAAATAAAACCCGAGGGTGTTGTTGTTGAAGGAACTGAACGAGTCTCCGATGCCCTGAATGAAGCTCGAAGGTATCCCCAGGCCGTAGGCCTGCACGCCGGTAAAGCTGGGAAAGTTGACGCCCGGAATGTTCGTGGGGAATCCGAGCGAAGACGCCCCGAGCGCGCCGAAATTGATGACCGCGCCGAAGTTCAGTTCAAACACCTGGTTGTTGGCCAGCCGAGGCCGCACCTGGATGTGGTTAAAGTCTGCGCCCACCTTAAAAGTGTGGCTACCCCGGATAAAAGTAAAGTTGTCGGTCCCCTGGAAACGCCGTTCCGTGCGATCCACCCGGGAAAACGGCTCACGCCCGAAAAAGGCGAACCCGCCGATGTTAATGCCCGGACCCTGGCCTCCCAAAGCTTCGCCGGGGCCGCCCGGAAAACTCGAGGGCGTGTAACTCAGGTCGCGTCCGGCCCCCTGCCAGCGCACCTCGTTCACCCAGTTGTTCCCGGTATCGACATTTTGCGTGACCACGGCCCAGTCTTTGGAAAACTGCTCCGAGGAGCGAGAAAAGGAGTTCTGCCCGAAGGTCTGGTTCTGGGCGTTAACCTGGATGCCGGTTATGTCACTCGGAATATAGCTGCCACGGACGAAGAAGTTGCTGTTTTCGTTCCACTGGTGGTCGATGCGCCCGGAGATAAAGTCCGTGTCTTCCGTGAGCGGGTAGTTCCCCCGCAACGCATTCA
>CBDUYQ010000358.1:0-1585 GCA_965371475.1 uncultured bacterium | reverse complement strand
TAAGGAGGCATTTCCGGGGCCAAACGGTGGGACAGTTATTTCCGGCTTCCGCCGTGTATCAGGAGAGAATATTCAGAACCGGCCCTTTTCCCGTCTGCCCGGCCCCCGGAGTAACGGTGGGACGGCGGCGGACTTCCTTGGCCTTGGGTTCATAACTGCAGAAGGGTTCCTCGGCGAGGTAGTCTCCCTCACCGGCATAGGCGCGGGCGCGGCAGCCGAGGCAGAGCATCCGGTACTCGCATACTCCACACTTGCCGCCCAGGTTGTCCGGGTTGCGCAGGGCGGCGAACACGGCGGAGTTTTCCCAAACATCGGCAAAAGACTGTGTTTTCAGGTCGCCCGCTTTGACGGGCAGGTAACCGCAGGGGAAGACCTCCCCCTTATGCGAGATAAAGCAGACACCCGACCCCGCCAGACAGCCTTTGGTCACGGCGCCCATTTGCGGGTGGCGTGACTTCGGGGGCTGTCCAGAGAGTAGAGCGGCGCGCGGTTTGAGGTTCACGCCATTGGCGCGAGGATGGGGGGCTTCCATCTGGGATTGGACCACACGCCGCTCCAACACTTGTCGTTGCTTGCGAACTCGATAGTAAGTCGGAGAACAGGTGGCCTTGAGTTCCATCCGGCCCTCCTGCTCCCGCTCATAAAACCAGTGCAGAATCTTTTCGTACTCATCCGCCGGGACCATCTGGTCTTCGGCGATGTCCACCCCACAGCCAACCGGCACCAGCAGAAAAATATGAAACGCATCCACACCCAGTCCCAAGGCCAGGTCGTACAACTGCGGAAGCTGGTGCATGTTGTTGCGGGTGACGGTGGTATTAATTTGCGTGGAGATGCCGGCGTCCTGTACGGCGGCCAGCCCCCGCAGGGCTTTGCTGAAGCTGCCGGGGATGCCGCGGAAACTGTCGTGCGTACCGGCGCGGGCGCCGTCGATACTGATAGCTACGCGGCGCACACCCGCTTCTTTCAGTTTCCCGGCCACCTTCGGGGTAAGGAGCGTTCCGTTGGTGGCCAGCGCCACCAGCAATCCTTTCTGGGTGGCGTAGGAGGCAATCTGGAAAATATCTTTGCGGAAGAGAGGTTCGCCGCCGCTCAGGACGAGTATGGGGCGGGAATGACTTGAAATGTCATCGATAACTCTCAGGGCGTCGGGCGTAGACAGGTCTAAAGGCGAGGCGAGTTCCTGGGCAGAAGCGCGACAGTGGACGCAACGCAGGTTGCAACCCGTTGTCAGCTCCCAAAAGACCAGGCGTGGCACAAACTTGGGAGGCTTCATTAGAGAATCTCCCCGGTGGCCGGCCTTTCAGGGCAACCTCCCTTTCCGCAAAAAACGAAACCTCTCACTGAGGGGGCTATGGACAACAGTTGTCCACCTTGCTGACAACCGGTGAGAAGCGTGTGCCTCATCTCAAGCCCCCTCATGTGATATGGCTTTCACCCTGAGAATAGGCACTCTGGATGCCAAAACCGGAGAGGAGGTTCAGTTTTTAACTATTGAAAACAAAGCGGTTAGAGGGGAGGCGGTTATCAGACACGGAGGGTCAAAAGAACCAAAACTCCCACGCCTGCGGGATAATGCCCACGG
>CBDUYQ010000357.1:0-1590 GCA_965371475.1 uncultured bacterium | reverse complement strand
AGGCGTTCCAGGTCTTCGAGCCGGTCCACGTCGTAGCCTTCGGGGAGTTTGGCGACGCGCCGCCCCGCGCGTTGCAGGTTATCCAATGTTTGCCGGAGGGCGTGTTCGGTTCCCCAGGAGATGTCCCAGAACATCTCCGGCCAGAAGCCACGCGCGCCGATCAGGTAGTACCCGCCGTCCTGCGCGGGGCCGATAACGGCGTCGTGCTTTTCCAGCAGGCCGATGGCGTGCAGGAGGATGTCCGGGGTAAGGGTGGGGCTGTCCGACCCTATAAAAATTACCCGGTCGAACCCGTCGCCCAGCAGTTCGAGCAGGGCGTGGTTGAGCCGCTCGCCCAGAGTTTCACCGCGCTGGGTGTGGACGGCAAGCGCAGGGGGAAGCTCAAGTTCCCGGGCGGTTTGCTGTGCTTCTTCCTGCGTGCCAGTGAGGTAGAGGCGTTTGTGAATTTTTTCGGGCAGGGAGGCGACGAGGGAGGCTGTGCTTGCCAGGCAGGCAGTGTGGAGGGCCAGGGCGCTGTCTTCGCCGATGGTGGCAGCCAAGCGTGTTTTAACTTCGCCCCGGCGGGGCAGGCGGGCGAACATGGCTACGGCGGCACTGTTCATCAGATCCATCAGGGAGCTTTCCCCGCAGCAGGTGGCTGGACGGGAACCGCGTGCTTCTTGTAATACTTTTCCCCGGCGCGGATGGCCACGTTGAGCCGGTTCTGGCGGCGCGGGAACGGGCAGGTGTAAACATAACTGTAGTTACAGGAAGGGTTGAAGGCCATGTTGAAGTCCACTTCGACTTGGCCGCGCGCCTTGCCTTCCACGTAGAGGTAGCGGGCCGCCGGGTAGGTTTCCTCGCCGCTGGTCAGGTCCTGGAAGAGGAGCATGTGGCGGTCCTTCGCCAGTTTTTCCGGGTCGAGGGTCTTGGTGTAGAGTTCGAGGCTTTGTTCCGTGCCTGCTACGGTGAAATGGAGTTCGCCGTAGAGATAGTGCGGGTCGGTGTTGCCGTGCGAGTCGGTGATTTCGATTTTCTCCGGGTTGTCGAAGGGAACAATCGTGCCGACGACGCGGTAGGCGGGATCGACGGGGAAGTATTCGAGCGACTCGAAGCCGGTGACGTTGGGGTGCTCCGGGTCATAGACCTCGACGTTGCGGCGGCCGCTCTTGCTGACGTTGTAGCGCAGGTGGAAACGTCCGACACGGAAGCCGGTCCTGTGTTCGAGCGTCAGTTCCGTGATGGACTCTTCCGGGTTTTCGATTTGGACTACCTTCGCCTTCGCGGTCAGCGTCGGGGTGGGGGAGAGACCTTCCACCACGGCGTGGAGGGCGGCTATGGCGGGGTCGTTAATTTTCAAATCCGCTTCGGGGCCGCGGCCGATGGCGAGGCGTTCTTCTTCGTCGAAGTAGTGACGTTCGAGCAGGCCGAAGGCGCTGAAAGTTGTTGTGAGGTAGTGGTTGTCGCGGTCGGCGCGGTGCTTCTCGATTCGGGCGATGTAGGTGGCGGGGTCCTCTTCCGGGATGGGGGAAGACTGGCAGGCCGTGAGTAAAAGAAGCCCGGCAGCCAGCAGTAGTGAAATTCCAATTGAACCAGTTTTCGCTCGCAAAG
>CBDUYQ010000356.1:0-1598 GCA_965371475.1 uncultured bacterium | reverse complement strand
CGGGGAAGTATCTGGCCGTCAACGGTGCCGCGGTCGAAGGCCCAGTCGCCGCTGACCTGTGTCTCGCGCGAGACGGCCCGGATGTACAGGACAGAAGTTTGAAAGAGTTCTTGGTAGTGCTGCCGGATGGCGGCGAGGCCGCGAATCGGGTCGCCGTTGGGCGGGAGCAGGATGGCATCCTCGGCGTAGAAGCTCAGCATGGCTTCCAGGTCGCCGGCGTTGCCGGCGGCGATGATGCCGTCCACTACGCGGCGGACGTCCACGTCATCGCGCTGTACGGCGGGCTGCTCAGTTGGCTGCTCAGTTTGGTGTACGGCTTGTTGTACTGAGGGGGTGGGTTTCCCCTCGGCGGTCTCGTGTGTAGCGGGCGTGCAGCCTGCGAGCAGAAGAGCGGTCAGGCCCGCCAGCACAAAGAGAGCGGGCAGTGTAAGGCTGCGTCGCAGGGCCGGTTTGTTTTGCCTCTCCATCTCAATTTATCCTCACGCAAGTTTTACCCTAAATTTTCCTTTCTGTCTAAGGATACTGCCGACGCCACGGTTTTTGCAGATGTTTTTCGCTGTGACAGACGCTCAGGCCTGAATTTGTTAGCCACGGGGGTTTCGAGTACACTGGAAGTTTGCAAAAGACACTCCAGAAAGGCAAGGGCAGGGAACCGTTACCATGACCGGCAAGAACTCCAGCGAAGAATCCTTTGACGTGTTGGTGGTGGGCGCGGGCCCGACGGGGCTGGCTTGCGCGATTGAAGTCCAGCGCCGGGGGCTGAAGGCGGTGGCGGTCGAAAAAGGCTGCGTGGTCAACTCGCTCTACCACTACCCCACCAACATGACGTTCTTCACCACGCCCGACCTGCTCGAAATCGGCGGCCTTCCGATGACCTCGGTGCGCGAGAAGCCCAACCGGACCGAGGCGCTCAAGTACTACCGCCGCGTGGCGGACCATTACAAGCTCGACGTCCGGCAGTATGAACAGGTCAACGCCATCAACGGCTCTGACGGTGAGTTCCGCGTTGAGACCACCGACCGGCGCGGCCAGCCGCAAAGCTACCGCGCGCGCAAGGTCATCATCGCCACCGGCTACTACGACCGGCCCAACCGGATGGGTATTCCCGGCGAAGACCTAGACAAGGTGTTCCATTATTACAAAGACCCGCACCCGTTTTACGACACCGACCTGGCCGTCATCGGCGGGCGGAATTCCGCAGCGATTACCGCGCTGGAGTGCTACCGCGCCGGGGCGCGCGTGACGCTTATCCACCGCGAGGCGGAGATAAGCGAGAAGGTCAAGTATTGGATACGCCCGGACATTGTTAACCGAATTAAAAACAACGAGATACAGGCCTGCTTCGAGAGCAGCGTCGTCGAGATTACCCGCGAGACCATTCGGCTCAAGACGCCGCAGGGGGAAAAGATTTTGGCCAACGACTTCGTCCTCGCCATGACCGGCTACCAGCCCGATACCGAGTTCCTCGAACGCGCCGGAATCGTTTTCGACAAGGAGTCGCGCCGCCCGAAGACTAACCCCGATACGTTGGAGAGCGACCGCCCCGGCGTTTACCTGGCCGGAGTAATCGTCGCCGGGATGCATACCAGCGAAATCTT
>CBDUYQ010000355.1:0-1632 GCA_965371475.1 uncultured bacterium | reverse complement strand
CCGACTGGCTTGGCGGCCACGCGAAACAGGAACATCGGGTTCGGCTTGCCCCGGCCCCACCGGTTCAACTCCCAGCGCGCCTGGATGTGCTTCACCTCCGGCCGCTGGGTCAAGTCGAGCACCGCGCGGGTGTTGCCGGGATAGAAACGTTGCGGGAGTTTCAGCAGTGGCATCGCGCCCCAGTCCTGCCCGTCCGCCGAACCCCAAATTGAGACGTCGAGCGATTCCTGGTCGATGACCTTGAAGATGTCCAGGTGCAGAAGGAGCGTCCGCGGGCCGTCCGCCTTTACCTCGAACGTCTTGCCAGCCCCGTCTTCCTGTACCGTGCTTTCCGGAACCAGTTCGAACACTTCCGAAGTTGCCGCCTGTGCCATCCTCGTCCACTCCCAGAAAAACCATGAAACGTTAGTAAGGCGGCCATTCTACCACGCCCTTTGCGCCTTCCCCAAGCCCGACCCGGCTGCGCCTGCACTAGCTGTGCATTTCAATCATAAGGAATTCTGAAATCCACCGAAATCCAATAGGGCGGGGGCCTGCCTACCGCAGGCAGGATTGCCCCCGCCGAACCCAACGGGAGGGGCAAGCCCCTCCCCTACATCGAAATCTGAGTAATACCTGAAGGCAAGACTGCCCGCCCCGGCAGGCAAACCGCAGGCGACGGAAAACACAGAAAACTGCCGGCGAAGAATCCCCGCTGGGACTTCTTCGCCGCTACCTGCCCTTGCTTGTCATTCTGAGCGAGCGGCGCCACGGCGGCGCGAGTCGAAGAATCTCATCCTGCGGGATAAGCACCTCTGAGACTTCTGTCTGCCGCTTGTCCCGAGTGTTGCCGAGGGGCAGGCGGCGCTAGAAGACAGCCTTTTTCAAGGCCTCCCGGCGGGTGTCCCAATCTATCACCAGTCCTTCGGCCACGCCGCGGGCCGTCTCCAATCCAAACTCCTTTTCCACCAGGTACAACGCCCCGTCGTAGCTGAGCACGCCGCCGGCGGTGGTGACCGCGCCGCTGTCGTCCACCAGCATGGCGTCGTGTTCGACTTTGACTCGCGGAAACATCTCCGCGAACTCTTTCGTGCTGGCCGGAAAGGTTGTGGCATGACGGCCGTCGAGCAGCCCGGCGCCGGCCAGTAGAATTGCCCCCCAGCAATTGGAATGGATTACCTGCGCGTGGTCCCCCACGCCGCTGATCCAATCAATCAGAGTTTGGTTCCCAACATCTTTCCGGTAGTTCTCCCCGCTGGGAACTACCAGCCAGTCGATGGGAGGCGAAGTTTTGAAACTGTAGTCGGCCTTCACCCGCAGACCCTCCGCCGTGGTAACAAGGTCATCCGTGGGCGAAACGGTAAAAACTTCCAGCTTCCCTTCGGTCCGGCCCGCCGCATGGTCAAAGACATCGAGCGGCGCGATGAACTCGGTATTGAATACACCCTCATAAATCAGAATCCCGACGCGGATGTGGTTCGGCGCTCTCGCCTCTCCGGCGCTCTCGCCGCCGGTCACAGCGCACCCTGCCAGCAGGAAGGCGAACACCAGAATTGCTGTCCGGCCAAATTGGGGTCTATTCATTCTGTGCCTCTCTCGGTTAGAGTCATGTCGAGGCCATGCTAGGCAGCGGCCCGCCGGGGTGTCAACTCC
>CBDUYQ010000354.1:0-1639 GCA_965371475.1 uncultured bacterium | reverse complement strand
CGGCTTGAAAGGCCGCCGTGCTAACCGTTGCACCATGGCGCCACAACAAATTTCATTATGCCGGGTGAGGGAAAACTCGTCAAACCCTGTCTGCCGAAAACCTTCAGAGAAAAAAGCCGTTAGGGCGGCTGGACTCAGCCTTCCTGCGCCTCTTTCCATTCTTCCAGCCACGCCATCTGGATGGCTTCGAGCTTGCCTTCGCTGGAGGCCTTGGGGTCGTCCTCAAACTGTTCCAGTTCGCAAACCCACTGGTGCAGATCGGTGAAACGGACCGTGAGCGGGTCGAGGCCCGGGAACTTGTCAAACAGCGCCAGCGCCACACCTTCCGTGTCGCCCCAGTTCAGCTTTGGCATCTCGAGCCCCCCCTACTCTTCCTTCTTCGCCGTGCTCACCAAGTTGGAGGCCCCGCCCTCGCTGATGTAGTTGCGGTTCCAGGCGGGAATTTCCACCACCACCTCACCGGCTTTTTCAATCACCGCCTGACAACCCAGCCGAGAATTCAGTTGCAGGTCGGCGGCCGTATCCAGCTTGTCCAGTTCCTTATCTTCCGGCTCGGAAAGCAGCTCCTCCCCTTTCTTCACAACGATGTGGCAGGTGGTGCAGGCGCAACTGCCGCCGCAGGAATGCTCCAGGTGGAAGCCGTGGTTGAGCGCAATGTCGAGAAACGACCCCGGCTCGCCGTGCTCCTTGTAAGGCATCTGGTCGAGGTCCACCTCGATGGTCTTCCCCGCCGGTTGAAAAGTCACTTTTACCAGCTTCGCCATCTTTACCTTTCCACCTCATCAGCCTTCTTGCCCTGCACCGCCGACTGCAAGGCGGAGTTCATCAGCACTTCCGCCAGCCGCTGCGTGACCTCGTTCAGTTTTTCCAGCCGTGCGCGAATCAGCTTGTGATCGTCACTCGCCACAGACTCTTGCAACGCCGTCCGGGCCTCGTCAATGGACTGCCGCTCTTCCGCCGTCAACTGCTCCGCCTGCTCTGCCGCCAGACCTTTTTCCGTTGCGCGCAGAGCGGTTTCCGCCTCGTTGCGAGCGCCAATCAGCAGGGTGGCGGCAAAGTCCTCTTCGGCATGTTCGATAGAGGCCAGGATCATGCTCTCCACCTGCTCGTCGCTCAGGCCGTAACTCGGCTTGACCTCGACCGTGTGCTCGCTGCCGGTCCGGACATCCCGCGCCGTCACGCTCAGGATGCCGTTGGCGTCAATCAGGAACTTGACCTCGACGCGCGGCAGCCCGGCGGGCAGCGGCGGGACCTTCAACGTGAACCGTGCCAGACTGCGGCAGTCTTCCACCAACTCCCGCTCGCCCTGCATAACGTGGATGTCCACCCCGGTCTGCTTGTCCTGGTAGGTGGTGAACATCTCGGTTGCGCTGGCCGGAATGGTCGAGTTGCGGGGGATAATCCGGGCCACCGCCCCGCCCAGGGTCTCGATGCCGAGCGAAAGCGGAGTAACGTCCAGCAGCAGCATGTCGGTCACGCCGCCTTCGAGGATGTTGGCCTGCACGGCCGCGCCCAGCGCCACCACTTCGTCGGGATTCAGGTTCCAGTGCGGCTGGCGGCCAAAGAGTTCCTCGACCCGTTCACGCACCAACGGCACGCGGGTTGAACCGCCCACCAGCACCACTTCGTCAATATCGCT
>CBDUYQ010000353.1:0-1687 GCA_965371475.1 uncultured bacterium | reverse complement strand
GCGGCGGTGGCGAAGTCGCCGTGGATGCCGCCCGGGACGGTGAGTTTCAAATTCGGCTCGCCGGTCAGCTCGACGTTATCGCTCGGCGCCTTTGCCCCCACGTACATCTGGAGCTCCAAGTAGACCTTCTCCTTGCCCCCGGCCAGCCCGCACGCAATCTGACGCACGCCAGCTACCTGGCCGGCTTCGACCTCCAGGAATTCACTTTTCACGCCTTCCTTGGCAATGACCGGCTGGATGGTTTCGGTGATTTCCTCCACCGTTAAGCCCAGACCGTCCGCCACCATTGCCACAGACTCTGGCAGGCCGTGATGCTTGATGATACCGGCGGCCACCTGTCGGTTGAATTCCTCTACCGTCATGCCGGCTCCAATTTTCTTCTGCAGCGGCAGGCGACGCTGGGAGGCATCCACGATCCGGATAACACGGGCGGACTCTACTCGTGTGGCGGCAGCCGCCAGCGTCAACACCAGTTTGTCCATCGCGAAGCCCGGGTTCACCCCGGTTCCCAACAGGGCCACGTTGTGTTTCCGCGCGCAGCGGTCAAGCTGCTGGCTGAGTTCAGGATGTTTGCGGAAGGGATAGGCAAGTTCTTCACAGGTGGAGACAACGTGCGCGCCCACTTCCAGGCACCGGATCAGTTGGTCGAAGACCTTTTCCAGGGAGGAGGAGGTGCAGTGGACTACCACCTCCGGGCCGGCCTGCAAGACCAAGTTCGCCTCTGCCCTAACGACGACGCCCAGCTTGCGTCCCACCTCGATGACTTCGCCCAGGTCTTTGCCGGCCTTGGCCGGGTCAACATCCACTGCCCCGACCACCTGCAGCGAAGGTTTTTCCAGCATCAGACGCACAATGCGGGCACCAATCGGGCCGACACCATACTGCACTACGCGGATTTTTCGACTCATCGCTGTAACTATCCTCCCACTGCCGACCGCTCGCAGTAGTGGGCCACGTATTTGGAAAAAGCCTGCGCAAGGCGCGTGGTCAGGGGGCCGGGTGCCTGTGGAACCTGGTGGTCTTCAATCCGGCCAACGGGGAGAAGTGCCCGCGAGGTTGAAGTGATGAAAACCTCATCGGCCTCGTAGAGTTCCTTCAAGGTCAGGCTCCGCTCCTCTATCGAAAGGCCGACTTTCCCAGCGATCTCGAGCAGCACCTCGCGCGTGACCCCGGCAAGGCAGCCCGAGGAAAGCGGTGGTGTCTGAATAAGACTGCTGCGCACGGAGAACACGTTTGCCGAGGTACATTCAGCAACTTCGCCACGCTCGTTCAACAGAATCATCTCATCGAAGCCCCGCTGATGGGCCTGTTCCAGACTCCAGACATTGTGTAACCAGGAGATTACCTTTGTGCCTGCCAGCGGGTGGGCGGTGTAGCGTCCATGCTCTTGGACGCTCAGGGAGGTTGGGCGGGCGAAAACGGGCAGGTCGTTCGTGCAGATCAGGAGGTCTGTGACCGGGAGGGGTTCATTGCCTTGCCAGAATCCAACCTTGTTGTTGACAAAACAGAGGCGGGCACAGCCGTTCACTACTTGGTTTGCTCGGATTACCTCAGCCAGAGCTGCCAAGACCCGCTCGGCGACAAACTCGAATGGGAGTTGGATGCGCTTGGCGTCCTTGTGGAGGCGCTTCCAGTGGCGCTCGAATGCGAACGGGCAGCTCTCGTAAATACGAATCGTAGTAAACAC
>CBDUYQ010000352.1:0-1700 GCA_965371475.1 uncultured bacterium | reverse complement strand
GAGTTCTTCCGCGATAACGGCCGCCACGCCGTTACCTTCTATGACGACCTTTCCAAGCACGCCGCCGCCTACCGCGAAATCTCACTGCTGCTGCGCCGCCCGCCGGGCCGCGAAGCCTACCCCGGCGACGTCTTCTACCTACACTCGCGGTTGCTTGAGCGCGCCGCCAAATTGAGCGACAAGAATGGCGGCGGTTCACTGACCTCGCTGCCGGTGATTGAAACCCAGGCCGGTGACGTCTCGGCCTACATTCCAACCAACGTGATTTCGATTACCGACGGGCAGATTTATCTGGAAACCGACATGTTCCACAGCGGCGTCCGCCCGGCGGTGAACGCCGGCCTTTCCGTCAGCCGCGTAGGCGGCAACGCCCAGACCAAGGCGATGAAAAAGGTGGCGGGCAAACTGCGGCTGGAGCTGGCGCAGTACCGCGAGTTGGCCGCCTTTGCGCAGTTCGGCTCCGACCTGGATAAAGCCACGCAGGCGCAACTCAACCGCGGGCAGCGCCTGGTGGAGTTGCTCAAGCAGGACCAGTTCGCCCCGCTCCCGGTGGAAAAACAGGTGATAGGAATCTTTGCCGCCACCAACGGCTTTATCGACGACACCCCGGCAGGCGAGGTGCGGGCCTTCGAGCGCGGGCTCTATGAGTTCCTCGATACCAGCCACAGCGCGCTGCTCAGCAAGATTCGCGAGCAGAAGAAACTCGACGACGCCATTACCGAAGAGATTAAGTCCGCGCTGAGCGAGTACCAGGAGAAGTTCACCGCCGCGCGCAGCGCAAACTAAAGAACTTTGGGGAAACTCTAAGCTACTATGCCTACACTGGTAGATTTTCGACGCCGCATCCGCTCGGTAAAGAACACGCAGAAGATTACCCGGGCGATGAAGCTGGTCTCGGCGGCCAAGCTGCGCCGGGCGCAGGAGAACGTCTTTAATGCGCGCCCCTACGCCAACCAGATGCAGGCGGTCTTGAAATCGCTGGCGCGGCGCCTGGAAAGCCCCACCCATCCGTTGCTGGAGAAGCGCGAAGAGAAACGGAATCTGGTGCTGGTGCTCTCGGGCGACAAGGGCCTGTGCGGCCCGTTCAACACCAACATCCTGCGGCTGACCGACAGCTTTATGGCAAGGCATACCAACGGAACGGCTCCTGACTTAATTACTATCGGGCGGCGGAGCACCGACTACTACCGCCGGCGCAAGAAGGAAATCATCGCCGAGCACGTGAACCTCTTCATGCGCGGCGTTACCCACGAGGACGCGCGGGCGATTTCCGAAAAGATCATTGAGCTTTACACGGCGAAAGAAGTTGATGCCGTGTACGTCATCTACAACGAGTTCAAGAGCATCCTGACCCAGCGGCTGATAACCGAAAAACTCCTGCCCATCGAAGGTGTGCTGCCCACCCGCACCGAGGGGCCGCTGACCGTCATGGGCCAGGAGTACACAGGCAAACCCGCCGCGAAAGAGACGGAACCGCCCACGGAAATCGACTACATCTACGAGCAACGTCCGGCAGAACTGCTCAAGACCCTGCTGCCCAAGCACGTCGAAGTCCAGATTTTCCGCACCCTGCTCGAATCCAACGCTTCCGAGCACGCCGCCCGCATGACCGCCATGGACGCGGCCACCAACAACGCAGAGGAGATGATCGACAAACTCACCCTGCACATGAACAAGGTGCGGCAGGCGCAGATTACCCG
>CBDUYQ010000351.1:0-1710 GCA_965371475.1 uncultured bacterium | reverse complement strand
GAAAAGGAAGCCCAAGCCACCGGCCTTACGCTGGAAGAACTCCGCAGCCGTTCCTTCGTGAAGATTCTGGAGAACCGGCGGTTATCGTAGTGATGCTTGCAGCCCGGTCCTCCCGGCCTTACAGTTTTTTGATCAGGCTCGCCGCACCCCATCCCACCAGCACCAGCACGGAGAGGACGACCCAGTTGTAAGCATTACCATAAGTAGAAACCGGGAAGTGGTTGCTGACCATGATGAACACCAACGGCACAACCATGTAAGCGTTGTGCTGGGAGCGAAACTTGGCGCGCGCGCCCAGGGTCAGGTCGAGCGGCTTGCCTTCTTTCACGGCGGCAATCATCTGCCGTTGCGCCGGCAGGATGCGCAGCCAGACGTTGGCGGCCATCAGCGTGCCGAACATCGCGCCCATGTGCATGTAAGCCGCCCGTCCGCTGAAAACCTGCGTCACCCCGAAGGCGAACCCCACCACCAGCAGATAGGAGAGAGACGTGCCCACCCATTCGTTCTTTGCCAGCGGTGAGAGCCAGAGCAGGTCATAAACCACCCAGGCAACCACGAGGAATCCGAGCCCGAGGGCGGAGGCCATCCCCAAACTGATGTCGGCCACATCCGAGTCGACCAGCAGCCCGCCCCAATAATAAACTACCAGCAGCAGAACCATGCCGCTTATCCAGGTCAGCGCCGCCTCCCACTTAAACCAGTGCAGTGTGCGCGGCAACCGGTCCATCCCCTTCTGCTTCTCGACTGCGTAGAAGCCGCCACTGTGGACCATCCAGACCTGCGGCGCGAAACCTTCGGAACCTTCAGCTCCGGCGGCAACCTCTTCGGCCGCCATCTGCCGGTCGAGCCACATGAAGTAATACGTCTGCCCCACCCACAGGATGGCCACATAGACGTGGAACCAGCGGACGACCAGGTTGATCCACTCGGTGAGGTTAAAACTCATCGGCTGGGGTCAGCTCCCGCGGTAGGTGGAATAACCAAAGGGGCTCAGCAACAAGGGGACGTGGTAATGCTGGGCAGTTTCCTTCACCGTAAATTCTACCGTGACCTGCGGATAGAACCCCTGCGTTCCCTGCAAAGAAAAATAGGCGCCGGTATCAAATGTCAGCCGGTAGATTCCTGCTTCCAGCGGAGCACCTTCCGGTAGAAGGTCCTGGCAACGCCCGTCGGCGCCGGTTTTCCCTTCACCTTTTTTCGTCCAGGTCCCGTCGCCGGCCTGCGCCTCGAGCCTGACCGGAACTCCGGCGGCGGGTTTGCCCCGGGCGGTATCGAGTACGTGCGTGGTAATGGCGCTCATGATTGCAACGGTTGCAACAGCTTCTCCAACCGAAGGTTGGTTATGCGGCGCTGTTCTTCAGCGGCAATGTGAATTTCCGTGTCGGGATCATTCTGGAGGCGTTGGCGCAGAAGTGCAAGCATCTCTTCCTTGGTTTTGCCGGTGGCGCAGACGATGAAGAGGTAGCCGAACCGCTCCTCGTAGGCGCGGTTGCCTTCCGCCAGGGCGGCAAGGGTCTCTGAAGAGGCGTCGTCCAAACCCCCCTGCTCCTCCGCCGACCAGCGCTCAGCCTCGGCTGTGGTGGTCTGCTCCGCTTTCTCTCCGCCGATTTTGGGGTGGCTGCGGAAGGCCTCCAGCCAGTCTTCCCGGTCCAGACCCCGCCAAATTTCATCGGAAATTTTCTGAAGCTCTTGCAGGCTTCCGAAGGGCCG
>CBDUYQ010000350.1:0-1712 GCA_965371475.1 uncultured bacterium | reverse complement strand
GCGCATAGCGAGATGGCTGAAGTCTTTATTCACAATGGGCCGGGCGGGGACACTTCGACAGGCTCAGTGCAGGTTCCACCCCGCCCCTACCAATGCGGGGAGCGCTTCGTGCGATAGAATGCCAGGGTGAAATTTGCCGACTTCAAGGTGCTGACGTTTGACTGCTACGGCACGCTCATCGACTGGGAGGCAGGCTTGGCAGCAGCCTTGCAGACGTGGGCGCGGGGACAAGGATTGACCGTCGAAGACGCCGCACTGCTCGAAGCCTTCAGCCAGAGCGAGCCCCGCCAGGAGGAGGGCGTTGGTAATATGCGGGGCGTCTTCCGGCCCTACCCGGAGGTGCTGCGGGCGGTCCTGGGAGACATCGCGCGAGAGTTCGACTGTCCTGCGCCCTCGAAAGAAGAGGCTGCCGCCTTTGCCGGGTCGGTGGGCGACTGGCCGGCTTTCCCGGATACCGCCGCAGCGTTGGAAAAACTCCAGCGGTGGCACAAGCTGGTGGTGGTCTCGAATGTGGACCGCGCCTCCTTCGCTCGCACGCAGGCAAAGCTCGGTATCGCGTTCGACGCCGTGGTCACGGCCGAGGACGTGGGCGCCTACAAACCCGGCCACCACATGTTCCAGCGGGCGTTCGAGGTTGTGGAAGAGTGGGGTTTCAGGAAGGAGGAGATCCTGCACGTCGCCCAGAGCCTGTACCATGACCACGTCCCGGCCAAGGCGCTCGGCTTGAAGACCGTCTGGGTGGACCGCCGCGCCAGCAACCCCGGCGCGGGCGCCACACAGGCTCCGGCTGTGCCCGTCACGCCCGATTGTGTCGTCCCCAGCCTTGCTGCGCTGACCGCGCTGGAAGAAAAAGAGCGGCACACAGGTTAGTCGTTTGTTTTTTGTGTGTAAAAACTTTTTTCCTTTTTCATGAAATCAGTGGTGGAAAACTTGAAACAGTTGTGCTACACTCCGCCGCTCTAAGGGGAAGTTTACTGTGTTTTCCTTCGCAGCACGCCGAGAATTAATTCTTTTCCTCCGGCGAAGTCACAATTCCTTTTTGTGGATATTTAGGAAATCGGGTCAACTCTTTTCTTTTTGTGGGGGATAGCGTTTCCGCACCTGTGGGTTTTTGTGTGGAAATCGTTTAATTTCTTTCTCTGGTTGGGGTCTATGAACGCGTGGGATAAAATTCTCGGACATCTGCAATCAAACCTGAACCCGCAAACCTTTGCCACCTGGTTCAAAGCCACTGAGTTGCGCTCCGACGAAAACGGCTTGCTGGTTGTCAGCGTCCCCAGCCGTGTTTCGCTGAAGTGGCTGGAGAATGACGGCCGCGCCTCCATTGACGCCGCCCGGCTCGCCCTGGGGCTCAAAGACCTCCGGGTTGACTTCGTCTGCGATGTTGCGCCCGCTACCCGATTCGCGCCCAAAGCCTCTTCTCCGCAGCAGGCTCGGCTCGACTTTGCGGCCATCGACAACCTGCTCAATCCACGCTACACCTTCGAATCCTTTGTGGTCGGCTCCTCCAACCAGTTCGCCCACGCAGCGGCACAGGCGGTGGCGGACCGGCTGCCCTCCCGCACCTACAATCCGCTCTTCCTCTACGGCGGGGTGGGGCTGGGCAAAACCCACCTGATGCAGGCCATCGGCCACGCGGTCCGCAGCCGGGACAAAAACCTGCGCATCGGTTACCTGAGCGCCGAGAAGTTCACCAACGAAGTTATTCAGGC
>CBDUYQ010000349.1:0-1718 GCA_965371475.1 uncultured bacterium | reverse complement strand
CCGCCGGTCCCGCCTACGCCAAACATTCCTCAGCCGGTGCAGGACCTCACGGCCAAACAGAGCGGCGGCAAGGTGCTGCTGCGCTTCACCCTGCCCCGGCGCACCACCGGCGGCAGCCGGCTACAAACCCGTCCGACACTGGAAATCCTTCGCGCCGTACTCCCTTCAGAAGAAAACGCCGAAGACCTCGAAACAGTTTTCTCCAAGCACGCCGCAACCCTTTTCGTCCTGCCGCCGGAAGCGCAGGAGAGTTTCCTTGCAGGCGATACATTTGTCTTTCCCGTCACGGAAGATCCTGGAGCGCAAGAAACACAAGCAGGCCGCACCGCCTACTACGCCGTGCGCACGCTGAACAAAAAGGGAAAGCAGGCCGGCTTCTCTAACCTCGCCGCCTTGAAGAGTCTGCCCGTCCCCGTGCCGCCGGAAAATTTCAGAACGCTGAACACGAAAAAAGGCATCCGGTTGGAATGGGACCCCGTCACGCCGGCTGTTGTACCGGACATCCAGCCGGAAAACGTCCTTGTTGGCTACCGCATCTCCCGCAGCTCAACCATGAGCCCCGGTGACTTCCAGCCCATTGTCTCCGTCCCGGCCTCGAACGCCCTCATCACCAGCTTCGTGGACAAAGAAATCGAGTGGGGCCTGCAATACCACTACCGCATCCGCACGGTCGTCCACTATGCCGCCGACCGGGTAGAGAGCGCCGACTCCGCCCCGGTTAGCCAGGTAGCCGAGGACCTCTTCCCTCCGCCACCCCCCCTGCGCCTGATCGCCTCGGCAGGCCCGGACCGCGTGGACCTGAACTGGGATGCCCCTGCGGGTGAGGCGCTACAGGGTTATGTCATCTACCGCAGCGAGCAGACGGAAGAGGGTTCGCCTGCCAACTTCGTCCGCCTCAACCTGGCGCCCGTCCTTACTTTCAGCTATACGGACACCACCGCCGAGCCCGGCATCCGTTACACTTACGTTGTGACCGCCGTGGACACTTCCGGCAACGAAAGCGCGCACTCCAACCAGACAGCGGCCACCGCCCTAAAGTTCGAGCAGGAAGGCGAGTAAATGAAATACTGCCGCTTCCGCCACGACAACAACTCGTATTGGGGAATCCTCGAAGGCGAGACAGTCCACCGGCTGGCGTCTGCTCCGTGGGAGAACAAGAAACGCACCGGGGAGACATTTCCTCTGAACGACGTCCGTTTGCTGGCGCCAACCGTGCCGACCAAGATTGTCTGCGTCGGGCGGAACTACAAAGCCCACGCCGCCGAGCTGGGCAACCCGCTCCCGGAACAGCCGTTGATCTTCCTCAAGCCGCCCTCGAGCGTCATCGGCCCCGGCGAAGCAATCATCTACCCCTCGCAATCCCAGCGGGTGGACTACGAAGGCGAACTCGGACTGGTCATCGGCCGCCGCTGCCGCAACGTGAACCGAAAGGATGCGCTCGACTGCGTTTTCGGCCTCACTTGCCTGATTGACGTTTCCGCCCGCGACCTGCAAAAGATCGACAAGCACTTCGCCCGCGGCAAGGGGTTCGACACCTTCTGCCCCATTGGCCCGGTAATCGCCACCGGGTTGGACCCGTTCGCGCTGACCCTCGAAACCCGGGTCAACGGCGAGCGCCGCCAGCGCGCCCCCGTCACCGATATGATTTTCCCGCTCGATGTTATAATCGAGTTCATCAGCGCCGTGATGACGCTCGAAGCCGGCGACGTAATTGCCAC
>CBDUYQ010000348.1:0-1750 GCA_965371475.1 uncultured bacterium | reverse complement strand
AGCGTGGTTTCTTCGTTCTGCCGGAGGGGTTTGAGCATCACCACCAGCAACTGGTCGTTCCCCCGGTTGATCACTTCGTCGCCGCGCAGCCCGGCGTTCTGGAAGAACTCCACCGGGCGTCCGTTCTGGGTTACCTGATCCACCGTCAGGAAGCGGGAGAGTTGGAACCGCAACAGGCGGGCGCCGGGTTCGAGCACTTCCAGTTTCACCCGGCAGATGCCGTCGAGCGTGGTGTCGGGGTGGATGATGGTCCGTGTTTGGTAGTGTTCGCCGCGGGCGGGATAGCGCAGCGGTTCCCGGCCTTCCGGCGCGAAGGAGGTCCAAATGTCATAGGTCGGCGTATCCCCCCGGGTAACCGGCTGGCCTACCAGTACCGATTCTTCGCGCCGTCCGTCCACTACCAGATCGAACCAGCCCAGCCGCGGGTCGAGTACGCGCCCGAAAAAGTAGGTGGGGTTGTTGGTATCGAGAAAGTCCATCAGCAACCGCGGGGAGTGGGCGCGGTTGAACCGCGGCAGGCTCTTCTGCCAGCGTTTGACGATTTCCGGGTCGTGGTGGGGGCGGCCGTGCCCGGCGCGAATCTGTTCCACCCATTCGGTGAAGGTATTATCCGTGAACCGGAAGTAGGCGCTGATGAACTGCGCGGTCAGGATGGGCGACCCGGTGAAGCGGGCCAGTTGCTTGCGTTCGAGCGTGCTGGGAGGGATGACCAGGGCTTCGCCCCGGCCTTCGAAGATGGCGCCGGTGACGCGGCCTTCCACCTCTTCCAGGAATACCAGAGTCCCGTGGTTCAGCGTGAGGCGGACGCCTTCGCGTTCGAGGCGCAGGCCGGTAACACGAAAGCTGAAGGGTTCGTCGAGGGGGACGCCCTCGAGCTGTTCGAGCAGTCCCGCCGCCTGCCGGGATAAGTCCTGCGCGCAGGCGGGCAAGACAGCCGGAGAAAAAAGCATCCCCGGCAGGGTAATAAATAGTAATGCAATAAACCTTCTCACCGATTAAACTGTAGTCGAGGGAGACAAAAGGGCGCAAGGGCACGGAATGCATACGCATCGCAGCCAACCAGTTGAACCCGCCGGTTCGAGGGGCTTTTTTGCCGGCTTCTTCCGCTTGCCGGCGCTGCTTCTGTTGGCGTGTGTCTTCGTCCTGCCCGCGCTGGCCGATGTGATTGTCCTCAAGAGTGGACGCCGTATCCAGGCTGCCTGGGTGGAGGAGCGCGACGGCAAGGTTTTCTACGAAACCGATTTGGGGAGTTTTGCCATCCCCGCCCGGCTGGTGGAGCGCATCGAGCGTGGTGATGCGGTGTTTCCACAGAAGTCCGCCCGCAAAGCGGGCCTCCCGGCGGTTTCCGGCGGGGTAGAGAAAGGGCTGCAAGCTTTTTCCGGCGCCGATGTCGAAGACGCGGTGCAGGGCGGCTCGGTCAACTTCGCGTTCCTCTCGCAACTCGACCGCGAAGCGCGGAACACGAACTCGCCGCAGGCAGGGGGCCGCGCCGCGTCCGCGCACGTCCAGGTGGCGCAGCACTACCTGGAAAAACGTGAGTGGCGCTTCGCCGAGCAGAGTTTGTTGCAGGCGCTGAATTTTGTTCCGAGTCACCCGGTACTGTTGTTGCGGCTCTCCTCACTCGAACTGGAGATGCAGAAATACGACCAGGCGCTCTCGCGGCTCGGTCCGGTGCTGCGCGACTGGGAGTGGGCTCCGGACGCCTACCGTTTGCAAGGCATCATTTACTACCGCCGGGAGGAGATGCCCC
>CBDUYQ010000347.1:0-1763 GCA_965371475.1 uncultured bacterium | reverse complement strand
CAGTTCGCGCACCTCGGTGGCGCTTACGCAAATCCTGTTTGAGAAGCACTGGCACATGCAGCCCACCTATCTCGACGCCGCACCCAACCTGGAAGCCATGCTGGAGCAGGCCAACGCCGCGCTGCTCATCGGCGACCCGGCACTGAAGTTTTCCCTGCGGGCCAAGGGTTCCCCGCTCGACGACTGGGCGCGCGAACAGAACCTCCACGTTTACGACCTGGCCGAAGAGTGGAACAAATTCACCAACCTGCCCTTTGTCTTTGCCCTGTGGACGGCGCGGATGGAAAAACTGATGGAGGCCGAGCACCGCAGCCAGGTCGTTGCGCTCTTCCAGCGGGCGCGCACCCGCGGACTGGGACACCTGCCGGAAATTGCCCGGCGGGCCGGACAGGAACTCGACCTGCCCGGCGGCGACCTGGAGCGCTATCTGCGCTCTTCCATCCAGTACGGCCTCGACGAGCGTTGCTGCGCCGGGCTAGAATTGTACTTCAAGTACGCGCACGAACTCGGGTTGATTGAGAAGGTGCTGCCGCTTGAGTTTCTTGCTTGAGAGTTTTGGATGGGGAGCCACATCAACCGCCTAACCAAAGAAGCAGCGCGAGAGCTGTTCCGGTCCGATGACCTGATCGGACTCGGGCAGCGGGCCGACGCCGTGCGCAAGGAAAAACACCCGGAAGGCGTGGTCACCTACCAGATCGACCGCAACATTAACTACACCAACGTCTGCACCGAATATTGCACCTTCTGCGCCTTCTACCGCCCGGTGGGTTCGCCGGAAGGCTACCTCCTCGACCTCGAAACGATTTACCAGAAAATCGACGAAACTATCGAACTCGGCGGCACCGGCATTCTGATGCAGGGCGGGCTGCACCCCGACCTGAAGATTGATTACTACGAGGACCTGCTGCGCAACATCCGAAAGCGTTACCCGACGCTACACCTGCACTGCCTCTCCGCGCCGGAGATCGGCAACATCGCAGAGCTTTCCGGCATTACCGTGGACGAAGTGTTCCAGCGGTTGATGGAAGCCGGGCTCGACTCGATGCCGGGCGCGGGGGCGGAAATCCTCGACGATGAAATCCGGCACAAGATTGCCCGGCTCAAATGTTCCTCGCAGGAGTGGATTGACACGCATCTGGCCGCGCACCGCGCCGGGCTGCGCACCACCGCCACCATGATGTTCGGCTGCGGAGAAACCCTGGAGCACCGCGTCAACCACCTGGAAGCTATCCGAAAGATTCAGGACGAGACCGGGGGTTTCACCGCGTTTATCCCGTGGTTTTTCCAGCGCGAGAACACGCCGCTGGGAAAACAGGTTCCGGAGGAGGCGACCTCGGTTGACTACCTGAAGACGCTGGCCATCTCGCGGCTCTACCTCGACAACATCGACAACGTGCAGGCGAGCTGGCTTACACCGGGGATTAAAATCTGCCAGGTGGCGCTGCGCTTTGGCGCCAACGACGTCGGCTCAATCCTGATTGAAGAAAACGTCGTCTCCGCCGCCGGCTGCCACAACCAGACCAACGAAAGCGAACTCCGCCGCATTATCTTCGAGGCCGGCTTCCTCCCCGCCCAGCGTGACCACCTCTTCCGCTACCTCTTCCTGCGCTATGAACCTCGCCCGCCGGCCAGCCCTGAGCGCAGCCGAAGGGCTCCCGCGCAGGCCCCCGCCGGATTGAAAGTTCTGACAAATTAGTTTTTTGATTTGTGTTGCTCCGCCCTAACGGGCTGCGCATCGGCCTTCGGCAGAGAGGAACTGTTTT
>CBDUYQ010000346.1:0-1769 GCA_965371475.1 uncultured bacterium | reverse complement strand
GCAACCACGTCCACCCCGGCGGTTACGTTGCCGTGGGCATCAACCGCGAAGACTACGACGGAGTCGGAGGTAACGCTCAGGAGGTTCTGAGCAGGGGAAGATACCTTCACTCGCGGCACTGCCGCGCCGCTGGGTGACTTTTTGTAGGAGGGGGCCTCTTCGGACTCTTCCGACGAGGCAAGCTGGTCCTCGATTTCTTGGCGGACCCTTGCTTCGAACTCCTCGCCGGAGACGAACTCGTCAGCGGTCATGCCGCCGAGGCGGTCGGCTTCCGCCGCTTTCAGGGCGTAGGGGACGCTGACCAGCAGGATGCGCTGCTGCTCGGGCTCGGTCCCGGCCTGGACACCCAGCCAGCGGGCTTCACCGGAGGAGAAGAAGTCCAGCGGCAACCCTTCGTGCTTTGTCATGCCGAGTAAAGCGGTGTAGCGGCCCTCGGAATCGAGCTGGACGTTCTGCGTTTCCAGCCAGAGCGGCGCGCCGCCGTACTGTTCGGAGTAAAAGGCAAAGGTGATGCCAGCGGTCCCGGTGCGGGGTTCATCCAGGGAATCCTTGAGGGCGCCGGAGAACTTCATCACCGAGAAGACCGAGAGGCTGGGCGCGGTTCCGAGCGGTGTCCCGCCGCCGCTGCCGGGGCTTTCCGGCTCTGCATGGGGTATGGAGGGGCGCTCGCCCTGCCGCTGCTTGTCCTGGGCTTCCTGGGTTTCCTGCGACTGGGCGGTCAGGCTGCCGGTCAGGCATACGGCCAGCGCACATACGGACAGCCACTTAACAGAACGTACAGAACGTAATGAAAATGTAATCATCGGCATCTCTCGCAACGTATGATATTTGCCCCACGGACTGCCCTGAATTTTACCCCCAAATGGGCGGAAATCTCAAATTATTATTCTCTTAGCTTATCGGCTGGAGCAGTAGAACCTTTGACAACAACGACTGGGCTTGCCCGCTGTGGCAGGTAGAATGACAAGCGGGAAAGAAGAAGCCCCGCACGGAGGCGGGCGCTGGCTTGCGCGGGGCGGGGGGCGCACGGTATAAACGAACCTCAGGTAAGTTTCCGGTTGGGGAGAATTTTTCCGCAGGACGAAAAGGACCGAGGTAATGGACTGGGTAGCCGTGCTCGACATCGGGGTGGTAGCGGTTGTGATCTACTACTTCCTCGCGCTGATCAAGGACACGCGCGCCTTCCCGATGCTGGTGGCGGGCGCGGGCCTGCTGGGGCTTTACTACGGCACACAGTGGGCGCAGTTGGAGACCATGCGCTGGCTGTTGACCACGCTGCTGCCGTACTTCATCTTCGCGCTGATTGTCATCTACCAGGCCGACATCCGGCGAGCGCTGGCGCGGGTGGGGCAGGTGGGGTTGCTGGGCCGGCGCGAACGCACCGAAGTCTATGACGACATCGTGCTGGCGTGCAGCCAACTGGCGCGGCGGAAAGTCGGGACGCTGATTGTGCTGGAGCAGCAGGTGCGCTTGCAGACGTTTATCGAAAGCGGGATTGCGATGGATGCGCGCATCACCTACGACCTGCTGCTGAGCATCTTCGAGCCGGGCGGGCCGCTGCACGACGGCGCGGTGATTATCCGCAAGAACCGGATTGCCGCCGCCGGTTGCTTCCTGCCGATGTCGCTCAACCCGCTGATCTCGGCGCACCTGGGGGCGCGGCACCGCGCCGCCATCGGCGTGACAGAAGAGGCCGACTGCATCAGTGTGGTGGTGAGCGAAGAGAACGGAACGATTGCGCTGGTCAGCGGCGGGACGGTGGAGTTGAA
>CBDUYQ010000345.1:0-1776 GCA_965371475.1 uncultured bacterium | reverse complement strand
GCTGCCCCACCCAAGAGTGTTATCAAACCGCTACCCTCTCCCAAGAAGACCGAGTCAGCCACGGCCAAGCTGCTGTCTATGCTCAAGCCACGCATGAAAGATCCGCAGCCCAAGGCGGAGACTCAACCGGACCCAAGAATCAAAGAACGGGTTGAACCCCAGCGGACAAAAACTCGCAAAGTCGCCCCGGTCACAGGAACCCGTTTCCGCCTGCCTTCCTCTGCCCTGCTGCACACGCCGCAGCACTCCGCCCCGCCCAACGAGGCGGAACTCCAGACCCGCGCGGCGATATTGGTGGAGAAGCTGGAAGAGTTTGCCGTGACCGGCGAAGTCGTCCAGATTAACCCCGGCCCGGTCGTTACCACCTTCGAGTTTCGTCCCGAGGCCGGCATCAAACTCAGCCGGATTACCAACCTCTCCGAAGACCTCTGCCTGGCGCTGCGGGCCGAGTCCATTTTGATTGAGCGAATTCCGGGCAAGTCCACCGTCGGCATTGAAGTGCCCAACGACGACCGCGATACCATCATGTTGCGCGAAATCATCGAGTCGCGGGAATTCGCCGCCTCCGACGCGAAGGTAACGCTACCGCTCGGCAAGGACCTGGCCGGTCATGTTACTGTGGCCGACCTGCATTCGATGCCCCACCTGCTGGTCGCCGGGGCTACCGGCACAGGCAAGAGCGTCTCGGTCAACTCGATTATCGTTTCGATTCTTTACAAAGCCACGCCCGACGAAGTGAAACTCATCCTCGTCGACCCGAAGCGGCTGGAACTGGGCCTCTACGAAAACATCCCGCACCTCTATACCCCAATAGTGACGGAACCGAAGGTGGCTGCCAACGTACTGCGCAACGCTGTGCGCGAAATGGAAAAGCGGTTAAAACTACTGGCCAAGTATGGTGTCCGCAACCTGGCGCAGTTCAACAAACTCTTCGAGGACGAAGCCACCCACCCGGGGCTGAACGATGACGGCGAAGAGGTTACGCCGCTGCCCTATCTGGTAATCATCATCGACGAGCTGGCCGACCTGATGATGATGGACTCGCTCAACGTGGAAGCCTCCATCACCCGGCTGGCGCAGATGGCCCGCGCCGTGGGCATCCACCTGATCCTCGCCACGCAGCGGCCCTCGGTGGACGTCATCACCGGTTTGATTAAAGCAAACTTCCCGGCCCGGTTGTCCTTTCGCGTGGCCACGCGGGTGGACTCGCGCACCATTCTCGACGGCAACGGCGCCGAGTCGCTGCTGGGCAAGGGCGACATGCTTTACCTGCCCGCCGGGTCGGCGCGCCTGCACCGCATCCACGGCCCGCTGGTGAGTGAGAAGGAAATCAAGGCGGTCTGTGACTTCTGGCGCGCACAGGGCAACCCGGTTCTGCATGAAGAGTTCCTGAAAGCTCCGCCGAGCAAGAACCGCGTCCGTTCTGAGGACTTCGACCCGCGGGAAGAGGACGAACTCTACGCCGACGCGGTCGATCTCGTAATAGAGATGAAGAAGGCCTCCACCTCCACCCTGCAACGGCGGCTGCGCATCGGCTACGGCCGGGCGGCGCGGTTAATCGACATGATGGAGCAGGAAGGGCTGGTCGGGCCGTCAGAGGGTTCCCGGCCGCGCGAGGTGCTCCGCAAGATTGACCCGGTAGGCGTGTAGGTAGTGCGACATCTTGGGAATACCCATTCATGCGCCGAGCCCGGCGGCACCTGCCGCCGGGTGCTGCTGGACCAAAACACCCCGTGGCAGGTGCCACGGGGCTCTGCGATTATATTTATTTCAAAA
>CBDUYQ010000344.1:0-1795 GCA_965371475.1 uncultured bacterium | reverse complement strand
TCGGAGGACACGAAACTCCGCCTCGACTGCAACTGGCAGCCGGAGCGGAGCGCCCGGCCCACGATTCTTCTGGTCCATGGCCTGGAGGGGTCGAGTGAATCGCAGTACATGATCGGCATGGCGGACAAGGCCTGGGCGGCCGGGTTCAACGCCGTCCGGGTCAACATCCGCAACTGCGGCGGAACCGATCACCTCACCCCCAAACTCTACAACGCCGGACTCTCCGAAGACCTCGGCAGCGTTATCGAACAGTTGATTAGGGACGATGGGCTGCCGGAACTGCACCTGGCAGGCTACTCAATGGGAGGGAACACGCTGCTGAAGCTCACCGGAGAATGGAATACCGGGACGCCGCCGCAGGTGAAAAGCCTCGGGACGGTCTCCCCCTCTATCGACCTCGCGCGGTGCGCAGATGCGCTCCACCGGCGCTCGAACTTATTTTACGAGCGGCGCTTTGTACAGGGGCTGAAAACGCGTTACCGCTTGAAGGCGCAACTTTTCCCCGGCCTCTACCAGACCAATGGACTTGAGAACATTGTGTCGGTGCGGGGGTTCGACGATGCCTTTACCGCGCCGCACGCCGGCTACGGCAACGCCGCCAACTACTACCACCGGGCCAGCGCGCTGCGGGTAATCGACAAGATTGCTCTGCCAACCATGATAATCGTCGCGCAGGACGACCCTTTTATTCCGGTGGAGTCGTTCTCCGACCCGGCGGTAACCAACAACCCCAATATCACAGTGTTCACACCCAAGCACGGCGGCCATGCCGGATTCATCCAAGCCCGCAGCGAGGGAGAGGACAGCTTCTGGGCGGAGAACCGGATCGTCGAATTCGCCCGGCTCCACACGGGTCTCCCGTAGACGATTATGCTTGCGCTGCTGCGAAAGTATGGTATATCGGGTTGACCGGCAGAACGCTGCCAAAGGCCGGTTGATGGACGACGGGGTTTCCGATTCGTGAATACGCAGGATAAAACGCCGCCCCCGGCTGATGCCAGCCCTCGCGGGCATGGCTTCAACACCTGGCCGGTCTTTCTGGCTTCCATCAGCACCATCCTGGGCGCCATCCTGTTCCTGCGTTTCGGCTACGCAGTAGGACATCTGGGCCTGCTGGGCGCGCTGCTGCTGATATCCCTTGGACACCTGGTAACGATTCCCACTGCGCTGGCGATTGCCGAAATCGCCTCCAACCGCCGCGTGGAAGGCGGAGGAGAATACTTCATCATCAGCCGCTCGTTCGGCCCCTCCATCGGCGGCGCGATTGGCACCTCGCTCTACCTTTCCCGGGCCATTTCGGTCGCCTTCTACATGATTGCCTTCGCGGAAGCTTTCCGCCCGGTGCTGGAATGGTTACACCAAACCTTCGGCATCACGCCCGACCCCCGGTTTGTCAGTGTGACGGGAACCCTGATCCTGCTGGTGCTGGTCATGCGGAGAGGCGCCGAACTCGGAGTGCGGGCGCTGTGGGGCGTAGGTGTAATCCTGGCAACCTCGCTGGCGATGTTCTTCCTGGGAAAGGGCAGTCCTGACTCCGTGCCTGCAACCTTCCCGCTGACCTCGCGCATAGCCAATCCGGACAGCTTCCTGACCGTTTTCGCCATCTGCTTCCCGGCCTTCACCGGCGTGACGGCCGGGGTGGGTTTTTCCGGCGATTTGAAAAACCCGGGGCGCTCTATCCCGCTGGGCACACTGACGGCCACCCTGGCCGGGCTGGTCATTTACGTGGCCCTCATCTTCAAGCTGGCGCTCAACGCCACGCCGGAACAACTGGCCTCCGACCAGTTCGTGATGG
>CBDUYQ010000343.1:0-1818 GCA_965371475.1 uncultured bacterium | reverse complement strand
TGCGGCTCGACTTCTGCCAGGTCACGACCAACAAGTGCCCGGTGGCGCCCAACCGCGGCTACTCGCGCATGAACCACCTCTGGTTTATGGAAAGGGTCATCGACATCTGCGCGCACAAGCTCGGCATCCCCGGCGACGAGATGCGCCTGCGGAACTACATCCAGCCCCACGAGTTTCCCTACACCACCCCCAACGGCTGTATCTACGACTCGGGCGACTACCCCCGGATGCTCCGGCTCGCCAAAGAGAAACTTGGCTGGGACAAGTGGAAAAAGGAACAGAAAAAGGCGCGCGCCCAAGGCCGGTTGCTCGGCCTCGGCATCGGCACCACGCTCGACTCCGGCACCAACAACTTCGGCCAGTCGCGCCTGATTAATCCGAACCTGCCCTTCTCCGGCCAGTCGGAAGCCGCCACCATCAAGCTGGATATCTACGGCGAAGTGGTCTTGAGCATCGGCTCCTGCCCGCAGGGCCAGGGGCATGAAACCACCGCCGCACAGGTGGTAGCCGAAGTACTCGAGATTCCACCGGAGATGGTCACCGTCCGCACCGGGTTCGATACCGACCGCAACTCGCACACCGGCCACTCCGGCACCTACGCCAGCCAGTTTGCCGTTACCGGCCTTTCCGCCGCCTACGGCGCGGCCAAGAAACTCCGGGGAGAGATGGCTCGTCTGGCCGCCTTCGCCCTGGGCACGAAGGAGAAGAACCTGGCGTTCGGCATCGGCGAGATGGGCCCCGAAGTCCGCGTCAAAGGTAAGGGCAAGAAGAAGTCCATCAACTACTGGGGCCTGGCCAACCTGGTCAACGTCAACAACGCGGAACTGCCGCCCAAGCTCGACGTCACGCTCAACTGCCGCTACGTTTACCGCGCGCCGTTCAAGGTGCCGGACGTTAAAAAGAAGTACGGCAACCTCACGCTCACCTATGCCGTCCAGCTCCACCTGGCGGTGGTCGAAATCAACCCCGACACCTTTCAGCCCAACATCCTCGCCTACGCGGCCGTCGATGACTGCGGCAAGACCATCAACCCGATGATCGTCGAAGGCCAGGTCCACGGCGCCGCCGCGCACGGCATCGGCGCCGCCATCCTGGAGCGGCTCCCTTACGATGAGTCCGGCAACCTGCGCACCGGCACCTTCAGCGATTACTCGCCCATCACCGTCATGAACATGCCCACTATCCAGTACGGGCACATCGAAAGCCCCTCGCCGTTTACCTACAGCGGGGCCAAAGGCATGGGCGAAGGCGGCGGCACGCCGCTGCACACCATCTGCGCGGCGTTGCAGGACGCGCTCGACGGCACCGGCATCATCATCGACGACTCGCACAACAACTCGGAGACGCTTTTCCAGGCATTGCAGCAGGCGCAGGCCGGCAAAACCAACGACAGCGTGCGGGTAACCCGGGAACCCGGCGCCGGACGGTGACCGGCAGGGCGTCACTCCCCCTTCTCCCGGCCGCCCGTCTCCGTCAACGGTAAAAATATCCTATGAGCAAACGGGTGTGCATTATCGGATGCGGGGCGATTGGCAGCCTCTATGCCGCCCACCTCGCCCGCGTGGTGGAAGTCCACGCCTTTGTCCGGCGCGAAGACCATGCCCGCGCGCTCAACCAGGAAGGGCTGCGCGTTTCCGGCCAGCGCGATTTTTCCGCCCGGCTGAAAGCCACTACCGACCCCGGCGAACTTCCCCGCTTCGACCTGGGCATTGTCTGCACCAAGTCCACGCAGACCGAAGAGGCCTTCCAGCCCGTCGGGCATCTCTTTGACAACGGCGCTGTGATTTCCGCCCAGAACGGACTGGGCAACGAGGAGAT
>CBDUYQ010000342.1:0-1843 GCA_965371475.1 uncultured bacterium | reverse complement strand
TATGTTACAATCGAAGCGCACGCCTGTGACATGGGAGCTTCCGTTTGCCCAGAAGGATACCGAAAAAAATTGCCGAAGTATGGAACACCTGGCTCCCGCGCATCCTGAAATTTTTACGGTTGGAAGAACACCGGGTCTTCATCGGCCTGACGATAGTCATCGGGCTGGTGGCCGGGCTGGCCGCCGTCCTTTTCCACCTGGCGATTGAGTACCTCACACAACTGTTCTTCGGGGCGATGGAAGACCCTTCCCTGCTCCGTCTCATCCTGGTGCCGACGCTGGTCAGCATTGCCACCGGCTGGCTGCTCTACAAGTACTTCCCCGACGCGCGCGGCTCCGGCGTCCCCCAGACCAAGACCGCCTACCTGCTCCACGATGGCGTCATCAGCGCCCGTACACCCTTCGCCAAGTTCCTGCTGGGCGCATTGACCATCGGCGCCGGGCACTCGATGGGCCGCGAAGGCCCGTCGCTGCAGATTGGCGCGGGACTGGCCTCGGTGCTGGGCCGCTGGTTCCATCTCTCCAAGGAGCACGTCAAGAACCTGGTCCCGGTGGGCGGGGCGGCGGCCATCGGCGCGGCGTTCAACACCCCGATTTCGGCGGTGCTATTCGCGCTGGAAGAGATTGTCGGCGACCTGAGCGGAGCGCTGCTCGGCTCGACCATCCTGGCCTCGGTTTCCGCCACTGTGCTGGCCCGCTCCATCCTTGGCAACGAGCCGCTCTTCAGCGTACCTCCTTATGAACTGGCCCACCCCGCCGAACTGCTCGCTTACGCCGGGCTCGGTGTTATAGGCGGATTTGTGTCGGTGGCATTCAGCTGGGGGCTGCTGCGCCTCCGTAAGTGGTTCTTCACCCTGCCGGAGTGGTCGGTGCCGTGGCAGCCCGCCATGGGCGGACTGGCCATCGGGGTGCTGGCCGCGATTATGGCCGGCCAGGGCATCAGCACGGTGATGGGCGTGGGCTACTCCACGGTGGACCTGGCGCTTAACGGTGAGACGGTCCTGTGGCTGCTGGTGGTGCTGGCCGCGGCCAAGATACTCGCCACGATTCTCTCCTACGCTTCCGGCAACGCGGGCGGCATCTTCGCGCCCAGTCTGTTTATCGGAGCGATGGTGGGCGGCGCACTGGGAACACTTCTTCAAACCGGCGTCCTCCCCTTCCCCACCGCTGCGCCCGGCGCCTACGCGCTGGTCGGCATGGGGACGCTGTTCGCGGGCATCGTGCGCGCGCCCATGACCTCCATCTTCATGATTTTCGAACTGACCCAGGACTACGAGATTATGCTGCCGGTGATGATCGCCAACATGATCAGCTACAGTATCTCGCGGCGGTTTCAGCGGATTCCGCTCTACCACGCCCTGCTGGTACAGGACCGCATCCACCTGCCGCAGCCGAAAGACCGCGTGGCGGTGGGCAAGTGGCGCGTGCGCGACGTGATGACCCACGAGCCCAAGACGCTTTCGATTGATACGACCGTCAACGAAGCGCTCGAACAGATGAAGGACTGGCCCGGCATCTGCTTCCCGGTGATGCAGGAAGGCAAACTGACAGGATTGATAACCCGGAGCGCGCTGGAAAAACTGGCCTCGGCGGAACACCTGGAAGCCGAAGGCGAAGAGGGCGACGACGGTGAAAAGTTCGACCCCGCCACGATGACGCTCGAACCGCTGGTGCTGCGCGAAGGCTGGACCCACGTCCACCCCGACCACGCGCTGGAAGTCGCGCTGGAAAGGCTGCGCGAATCTCCGGGGCTGCTGCCCGTGGTCAGCCGCTCGAACAGCCACGCGCTCGAAGGCGTCATCACGCTTGAGAACGTGATGAAGACCTTTACCTATAAGAAGAG
>CBDUYQ010000341.1:0-1867 GCA_965371475.1 uncultured bacterium | reverse complement strand
TGGCGCTGGCGGTCCAGCGCGGCGCCAGCGATATCCACCTGGAGCCGCAGGAAAAAGCGATGCTGGTGCGGTTCCGCATCGATGGGGCGCTGGAGGTTGTCCAGAAGCTGCCCAAAAAGGTCCAGATGGGCCTGGTCTCGCGTTTCAAGATTCTCTCCAAGCTCGACATCGCTGAGAAGCGGCTGCCGCAGGACGGGCGCATCAGCATCCGGCTGCAAAGCAAGCCCATCGACTTCCGCGTTTCGTCCATCCCCTGCAAGTGGGGGGAGAAGATCTGTATGCGTATCCTCGATAAGTCGAACACCGCGCTCGGGCTCGATCAGCTCATCAGCCACAAGCCCACCCTGGAGAAGGTGCGCAATATGGTGAACCAGCCCTACGGCATCCTTTACGTCACCGGGCCGACGGGTTCGGGGAAGACGACTACGCTCTATTCCGCCCTGTCCGAACTGAACGACGAGGATACCAACATCTCCACTGCCGAAGACCCGATTGAGTACGACCAGGCCGGGCTCAACCAGGTGCAGATGAAAAAAGAAATCGGACTGGATTTCGCCCGCACCCTGCGCGCCTTCCTGCGGCAGGACCCGGACGTGATTCTCGTCGGCGAGACCCGCGACCTGGAAACCGGCAAGACCGCCGTGGAGGCGGCCCTGACCGGCCACATGGTCTTTACCACGCTCCACACCAATGACGCCGCCGGGACTTTTGTGCGGCTGGATGAGATGGGGATTGAACCCTTTCTGGTTTCGAGTTCCACCATCGGTATCATCGCGCAGCGGCTGGCCCGCCGCCTCTGTCAGGGGTGCAAGGAGACCTATCAGCCGGACAAAGAGACGCTGGAGTACCTGGGGCTGGCGGCGGACGCCAAAGTGACGTTCCACAAAGCGGTGGGGTGTGACCGGTGCAACCATGGTTACAAGGGCCGGGTGGGCCTCTACGAGGTGCTGCGCATGACCTCGGCCCTGCGCCCTTTGGTAATCCGCCGGGCGCCCACCGATGAGATCAGCAAGGCGGCCCGCGAAGCCGGCATGTTGACGCTGAAGGATTACGGCATCATGCTGATCGAGGAAGGTTTGACTACGGTGGACGAGGTCCTGCAGTGCGTCGTGGTGGGGGAGTAGCCTTCCCGCTTGCCACCCGGCGGACGGGCAGCAGCCGTGGCGCCCCGGAGACACGATGGGCTTCCTGAAGAAACTACTGGGCGACTTGCGCCGCCACCTTGCCACTTTCTTTATCGCACTCTTCGTTACTCTGCTGGGTGTTTTGTTCTACTCGTACGCCTATATTGTCCTGCCTGAACCGAATACCCCGCTGACAAAATTCGTCGATAACTTTGAACTGAAGAGTTTCGACCTGCGCTTTCTGTTGCGGGGCAAGACCGAGCCTTCGCCGGACATTGTGATAGTAGGCATCGACGAGGCAACGCTCTCGCGTGTGGGGAGCTACCCGTTTTCCCGCAAGCACTGGGCGCGCATGCTCGGTCAGCTCAGCGCCGATGGGGCCAAGGTCGTCGGGTTTGACATCAACTTCATGAAACCGGACGACAAGTCGGCCGTGCAGGCGATCAGCCAGATCCAAAGCGATTACGCGGCCCAGGTGGCCCGGGGGGCGCCGCAGAGCTTCCTGCAACAACTGGAAGCGAGGGCCAAACAGGCTGACACCGACCAGCAACTGGCCGAGGCCATCGAACGGAGCGGGAACGTCGTCCTGGGCTACAACTTTGAAATCAACCGGGACAGTTCCGCTTCCATCGACGAAGTGGCTCAGGAGGACATCGACAGCCTGCTGACGTTTTCTTCCTACACGACGCTGGGTGCCAGGGACAAAGCGGGCGCCGAGCCGCCGCCGCTGCCGGAGATTTTCC
>CBDUYQ010000340.1:0-1878 GCA_965371475.1 uncultured bacterium | reverse complement strand
GTGCTGGTCCAGGCCGGCGCTTCCGGCTCCGGCAGCATGCAAATCCAGGTAGCCAGGGCGCTGGGCGCGCAGGTTGCCACCACAGTGCGCGACGATGCCAAGGGTGAGTTCGCCAAATCCATCGGCGCCGACCTTGTGATTAACACCCGCAAGGAAGACTTCGTCAAGCGCGTGCAGGAATGGACCGGCGGTCAGGGCGCCGATGTGGTGATTGATAACGTCGGCGGTGATGTTCTGCCCAAGAGTATAGACGCGGCCCGGCCTTTGGGCGTCATAGTTGCGTTCGGGTTCACCGCTGGTACTGATGTCACCTTCGACATCCGCAATTTCTTCTTCACTCAGAAGAAACTCCGCGGCGCGATGGCCAGCGATCTCGAAGACCTCCAGTGGGGTCTGGGACAGGTCCGCGCCGGGAAGATCAAGCCTGCTCTGGATCGCGCGTTACCGCTCAACCAGGCGGCTGAAGCGCACCGGCTTATCTCCACCAACCAGGTTACCGGCAACCTCGTCCTGCTCCCGTGGGCGGCCTGAGGTAAACATACAGCAACAATCCCCTGTCGCGGCTCCCTTGTTCTTCTCTTCCTCTCAATATCGGCGCCGTGGCGGGGGTTGTTTCTAACTATTCGTTCTGATATAATCGTTCTTCTGAACCACGCACGGGAGGACAGTGACCATGACAGCAGAGCCGGAAATCGCCGCTGAGTTTCCGTTTGAGTCAAAGTTCCTAGAAGTTCACGGTTCCAGGCTGCACTATGTGGAGGAGGGCACGGGCGACCCCATCCTCTTCCTGCACGGCAACCCGACCTCTTCCTACCTGTGGCGCAACATCATCCCGCACCTCTCTCCGCACGGACGCTGTATCGCACTCGATCTGATCGGCATGGGCAAGTCCGGCAAGCCCGGCATCGGCTACACCTTTTTCGACCACGCGAAGTACGTCGAAGGCTTTATCGAAAAGCTTGATCTGAAGAACATTACCTATGTCATCAACGACTGGGGTTCGGCGCTCGGCTTCCAATACGCCCGCCGTCACCAAGCCAACGTCAAAGCCCTTGCCTTTATGGAAGCCATCCTCCGCGCTGTCCCGGCCTGGAGCGACCTGCCCCCGGACTTCCGCCGCATGTTCACGATGTTCCGCACTCCCCTTGTGGGTTGGTTCTTCATCGGCGTGATGAATGTGTTTATCGAAAAGGTCCTGCCTGGCACGATCGTCCGAAAACTGACCGAAGAGGAGATGAACCACTACCGCGCGCCCTACCCCACCATCGCCAGCCGCAAACCGCTCTGGCGCTGGCCCAAGCAGGTTCCGATTGCCGGCAAACCCGCCGATGTGGTCGCAGCCGTTACCGCCTATAACCGCTGGTTGCAGGAGACCGAGTTGCCCAAGCTGTTCTTCACTGTGCATCCCGGCGCCATTACCCGCGCCCCCATGGTCGAGTGGTGCCAACAAAATATGAAGAATCTCAAAACGGTTGCCCTCGGCCGCGGCCTCCACTTTATTCAGGAAGACCACCCCCACAAAATCGGCGGCGAACTCGCCGCCTGGTATGCTGCTCTCCCGTAATAGCACTTGTCCAGCCCGGTGGCTCGTCCTGCTTGCCCTGAGTCTGCCCGCCTCCTCCCGCTTGTCATTCTGAGTCCGCCTGCCTGCCGCAGGCGGGAATCTCATCCTGTGGGAGGGCAACCAACATCTCTTTCCCGTCCACCGGCCGCAGGTCGCCAGGTACTGGCGGGGTCTCCGCAAAAGTCTTTATCTCTGTGTTCTCTGCGTCTCTGCGGTAGATTTTTATTCATCACAAAATGTCCCCTGGTCGCCGTCCACCGGCCACCGTGCTAAAATGCTCCTTGGCAGCCTCAATGAAATTCGGCGTTGTCGTC
>CBDUYQ010000339.1:0-1878 GCA_965371475.1 uncultured bacterium | reverse complement strand
GGCCTCACCACCCGGACGGTCAGGACGTAGTGTTCGGGTGAGAGTTTTGGCGGGGGCGCTTGCATTATCGCCAGGACAGAAGCGATTTCCCGCAACTTTTCCAGCGCGTTCTGGACGACGGCCGCCGAGCTCCAGCGCACAGCATATACCCCCCGCAGCCGTTCGAGTTCAATCCTGCTGGGTTCGGGGGTGTAGTGGATGGGCGGGCTGGAGGGGCTGGCCTGATACACAGCTTTTTTGCCGTTGCGGAAGACCGCCAGGCGGCGGCCGGTTATCTGCCAGAGATTGATTTTACGGGTCCAGGGCGAGTCGTTGAGCAACTTCAGGAGGTCTTCCTGACTCCATTTGCCGAGGGGTTTTTCTTGCCACGGTTTTTGGCCAGCCGAGCTCACAGCACCGAATCCGATGGCCAGCGCCAGCACCACCGCAAGGGGAAAATGAACCTTCCGAGTTGAACAAGAGCCAGCCACAACTACTTTCTTCGATGCTGGATTTGGGGCAGGGCTGCCCGGCGGTCCATCATTTTAACTCCGCCCAGGTGGTTCCGGTGTGAATATCGACCAGCAGGGGGACGCGCAGAACCTGCACTCCCTCCATCTCCTGCTGGATCAGCTTGCGCACGGCGTTGAGTTCTTTTTCCGGGACATCGAAGAGCAACTCGTCGTGGACCTGGAGCAGCATGCGCGTCTTGAGTTTGGCCGCCGGGAGTTTCTCGTAGATGCGAATCATGGCCAGCTTGATCAGGTCGGCGGCGGCGCCCTGGATGGGTGAGTTGAGCGCAGTGCGCTCGGCAAAGTTGCGCTGGGCAGGGTTGCGGGAGTTGATTTCCGGTATAGGGCGCACGCGGCCAAAGAGCGTCCGGGTGAGGCCGGTTTCGCGCGTCTCCTGCAATATCTCTTCGCTGTATTCCTTGACCCCGGCGTAGCGCTCGAAGTAAGCCTCAATGTACTGCCGGGCCTCGCCCTGCGGGATGCCGAGGCGGGCGGCCAGCCCGAAGGCGGTGAGTCCATAGACGATGCCGAAATTAATCATCTTGGCGATGCGGCGGTGTTCGCCGGTCTGCGCCAGCGGGGCAATGCCGAGCACCTCTTCGGCGGTGCGGGCGTGGACGTCCTCGCCGCGCTGGAAGGCGTCGCACAGGACTTTGTCCTGCGAGAGGTGGGCCAGCACGCGGAGTTCAATCTGCGAGTAGTCGGCGCTGAGTAGTACGCAGCCCGGCGCAGCTACAAACGCCGCACGGATGCGGTTGCCGTGCTCGGAACGGATAGGGATGTTCTGCAGGTTGGGGTCGGAAGAAGACAGCCGCCCGGTAGCGGTCCCGAACTGGTTGAAGCTGGTATGGATCCGTCCGGTTTCGGGGTGGAGGAGTTCGGGCAGGGCGTCGATGTAGGTGGACTTGAGTTTGGCCAGTTCGCGGTAGCGGAGCACCAGGCCGGGGACTTCGTGCTGGGCGGAGAGTTCTTCCAGCACGTCGGCGGCGGTGGAAGGAGTTTTGGTTTTGCCCCGGTGGGCCGGGGCGGGCAGTTGCAATTTTTCGTAGAGGACTCCGCTCAGTTGCTTGGGGGAGTTCAGGTTGAACTCCGTGCCGCAAAGTTTGAAAATCTCTTTGGTGAGCAACGCAATATCTTTTTCAAATTCGCGCGACATTTTTTTGAGAACTTTGGGGTCGAGCCGGATGCCTGCGCGTTCCATGGCGGCCAGCACCGGGCTTAAAGGGCGTTCGAGGGTTTCGTAAACTTCCAGCAGTTTCTGCTGCGCGACTTCCTTTCGCAGGGGTTTCACGAACTGCTGGAGGAAGTCCGCTTTTTCCGCCGGGTTGCCGGAAGGTTTCCGGTTGAGGCGGCGCGCGGCCACGTCTTCCAGGCTGTGTTTGGCGGT
>CBDUYQ010000338.1:0-1879 GCA_965371475.1 uncultured bacterium | reverse complement strand
CCTTCAGGGCTGACAACTACACTCCTTCCTAGTAGGCCTTCAGGCCCGGAGGAACTCTGGAGTTGAAACCCCGTCCAACAGGAAAAGGGTATTAGCTACTTGTTTGTGAGTCGTATGATTAAGGTTTTCCCGGAGCGTTCCACCTGCGCGGAACGGAACTCGGCGCGGAAGCCTTCTCCTGTAATTGTCAGCTTACCTTCGTCCTCCTGCGTCACCGGTTCGGCGGGCAGCCCGGTAACGGTCAGTTTCCCGACGCCGTTGAACAGGGGGTGTTCCCCGGCGGCCTCCGTGAGCGAGTACCGGTCCAGCACCTCCAGCGATCCGAGCGAATTGCCCAGCTTCAGGAAGCGGGTGTGGAGGATTTCCCGTTCCGTCACGCGATAGACATTGAGCGGGTCGAAGCCCTGCGGCCAGAGCGGTTCCGAGCTTTCATTGCTCACGATGACAGTCCATCCCGGTTGGGCAAGAAACTCGCGGCGCCGGGATTTATTTTGGGTTTGCAGTTCGCTGGCGTGAGCAGCGGCCTCTTCCCGGGTTTTTTTCTGGTCGCCGGGAGTGAATTCCGCCAGCGGTCCAGCGGTACCGGCAACCGCTTCCCCCAGGAGTTCATCGAGCGGTTGCTCCGCGCCCGATTCCATATGGGCTTTCCAGTCCGGGCGGAAGCGGTCCAGCAGAAGGCCCAACCCTTCTCCCACCGCGTAGCTTCGCAGCCGGACTTCGTGGGCGGCGTATCCCCGGGCGGGGAACTCCGGCAGCGAGTTTTTGTTGGCCGCCTGTTGCTGGACGTAACGCGCCAGGCCCTCGTTGAGTTCGGTGCCGCGTTCATAGGCGGCAAAGTTTTCCGCCATTCCGGCAAAGCGTGTCTGGCGTGTGGCCAGCAAGGTCTTGGTCCAGGCCGTTGCCCCGCCCACATCCGCCGCAGACAGCGCGCGCTCCAGTGCCAGTGTTTCCAGCCGGCGCAAATGCAGTAACTCGGCATCGCCCATCGGATAGACGAACAGGGCAGCTTCATTGGCCTGCCACGCGGGGTGGCGGGCACGCTGGAAAACGTGAAAGATTTCATGTACGGCGACGGCGGCCCATTCCTGCACGGAGCGCGGCGCATCCGTGTTGGCGATCAGGGTGGCGGTGCTGACCCCGTTCAGTTCGGTGGAGGTATTGGCTCGAATACTTTCGTGCCGGCCCTCGTAACACAGAACGCCCGGCGCCCGGGGGCACTCGGTGAATTCCTCCGGGGGATTGGGGTGGCGGAAGAGTGTTGTCCAAGCGCCGTCGTAGATGGCAATCGGGGTTTGGCGGGGGTCAAAGCCCGGCCACAGCTCGGATTCGCCCATCCGGTCGATTTCCGCCACAATTGCCACGGCCAGGCCGGTAGTGATCGGTTCCTGTGCGCTTACACTCAGCGCCAGCAGCGCTGTCGTGAGCAACATAGTTATTCGTTTAATGTTGTTTGTGGTTGTGGCTGGTTCCATAGCCGCGTAACTCCTGGTAACGGTGTATCTGGTGTGGGGTCATCACGCGGCGCATCTCCAGATGGGCGCGGAGATGGGTTGTGCGAATCTGGCCGCGCAGCCCGGCAATCTCGCCGACCAACTTTTCCAGTTGTTGTTCATCAATAACGGCTTCAGCGAAGAGCCGATCCAAGCCGGCTTCCTGCGCCACCAGCAACTTGCCCAGGCGGACGGCTTCTTCGGCCATCGCCGCGCGTATCGCTTTGGTCTGTTCAAGCTGCTCTTCGGAGAGCGAAAGCTTTTCTGCCAGTTCCTGAACGTGCTTAGGGCCAGGGTACTGATTGAGTTCCGCCGCCTTGGCGAAGCCCAGCCCTTGTCCGGTCAGGTACTGCTGGACCTCTTCCGCCGACAGCGCCTTGATCTCGCGC
>CBDUYQ010000337.1:0-1895 GCA_965371475.1 uncultured bacterium | reverse complement strand
GCCCGCAGCGTGCCGGGCAGGAGTGTTGCCAAAAGCAACAGACCCAAGAACAGACCCAAGACACGAAAAACAAGATTGGTTTTCTGCATGATTTTCTCCCTCCAGTTACTATCGCCCCTACGTCGGATTTAGTTTACCCTGTATGCTTTGTTGTACCAAGGGCGAAATACCCAGGGGGAACCGGAGATGAACGCACAGCAGCCACCACCTTTTTCACAGTCATCAGCGCCATGGTTGCAGACCCTGGAGCAGACCCCGGCAGTACTGCGCACCCTGCTCAAGGGCGCCCCCGCGGAGGTGTTTCAATGGAAGTCCACATCCGATCGCTGGTCGATGGCCGAGGTGCTGGCGCACCTGCTCGATATGGAAGTCAACGCGCTCCGGCTCCGCGCCCGGCGTATGTTGGAGGAAGACAATCCTTTTCTCGAAGACATTGATCAGGTGGGCCGGGCAAAGGATTATTCCGGTCGCGACCCGTGGACGATTCTGGATGAGTTCCAGCGGGAGCGGGAGAAGTCTCTGCAATGGTTAAGGCAGATTCCCCTGGTGGCCTTGCCGCGCACCGCCCAACATGAAGTGATAGGGGAGCTGACGCTGGAAAACCACGTCAACCAGTGGGCGTTTCACGATCTCGGCCACATCCGGCAGGTGGCGGAAATCTACCGCGCCTGTCTTTTTTATCCCCACACGGGGAGCTACCATAAGTTTTATTCGGTAAATCCGTAACAGATGATCAAAGTCAGCGCAGAAACAGCCTGACTCCGTACAGGAAGCGTGGTGCGCCGCCGTAGCTACCGGCGGTTTTTCCGCTGTGTCTCCCACGTGTAGCCGGTGACCCGTTCAATGACGGTGAACACGCCGACCAGAACGCCAATTGCAAGTAAGAAACGAAGAATCTCTTCCAGCATCGCCATCCCCCCAGTATTTCTACAAGAAGACCGCTTCCTTCCTTACTCCCCCTGTTCCGCTGGCGGCCTTCGGGCACTGCACCCTGCCGGTGCTTCGGCAAACGGTGGAGGCAGTTTATACAATTTTGGGGAAATGTAAAGGATTTTTTTAAAATAGTGAAAAAGGCCTGCTCTAGTTGCTATTGGAGATTTTCAGCACGGCCAGGAAGGCTTCCTGTGGGATATCGACCTTCCCCACGCGTTTCATGCGTTTTTTGCCTTCTTTCTGCTTGTCCAGCAACTTATTCTTCCGGGTGACGTCGCCACCATAGATGCCTGCGGTGACATCCTTGCGCACGGCCTTGATGGTCTCGCGCGAGATGACCCGGCTCCCGATGGCTGCCTGGAGTGCCACGTCGAACTGTTGCCGGGGGATGAGCTTGCGTAGCCGTTCCACCAGGGTGCGGCCGCGCTGGTAGGCTTCGTCGCGGTGGCAGACCATGGCAAAGGCATCGATGGAATCCCCCCCCACTAAAATGTCGAGTTTGACCAGGTCAGCTACCCGGTAGTCGGCCAGTTCGTAATCGAGCGAGGCGTACCCGCGCGAGAGGGACTTCAGCCGGTCATAGAAGTCGAGTACCATCTCGGCCAGCGGCAGCTCATACTGCAACAGAACCCGGCTGGTGCCTGCGCCGGTGCCGCCGATGTACTCGAACTTTTTCTGCGTGCCGCGCCGCTCCTCGCACAGTTTCAGCACGCCGCCCAGATATTTATCCGGTGTGATAATGGTTAGGTCGAGGACGGGTTCTTCAATCAGGTCGATGTCCCCCGCCGACGGAAACTTGGTGGGGTTATCAATCTCAATAACCTCTCCGTTCTTGTGCAGCACACGGTAGCGCACACTGGGCGCGGTGGTCACCAGGCTGATGCCGAACTCGCGCTCCAGCCGCTCCTGCACGATTTCCATGTGCAGCAGGCCGAGGAAGCCGCAGCGGAACCCGAAGCCCA
>CBDUYQ010000336.1:0-1900 GCA_965371475.1 uncultured bacterium | reverse complement strand
CATCCATCACCGAGCCGGTACGCCATTTGCGAAACCATTGATGGGTTTCGTCTGTGGCGGCGATGCCGATAGTTAACGCCAGGGTGAGTATTGCCACCGGGCCGTTCCAGACTGTGGACAACTCCTGCCGAAGGGCGCGCCAGAGCAGCACGGCCAGGACAAAGTATTCCGTCATGTGGGCCAGTTTGCGGACCACGGTATTAATTTGCAGAAGCAGGTGGCGGGAAATATCCAGGTCGAAGAGGCGGACCAGGCTGCGCAGTAGTTGCAACGTCCAGTTCCCGCTGAACAGGTTGGTGGAGAAGACTCCAATCACAACGGCCCAGAGGAGAACGGGGAGATAGTACCGGAAGAAAGTTCGCATCAGTTTGAGATTCGCCCTCCAGGGTAAGCAGAAAATAGTGGCGGTTTACTCCCGACGGTAATTGGGCGCTTCCTTGGTGATGCTGACGTCGTGGACGTGGCTTTCGCGCAGCCCGGCGGAGGTGAGCCGCAGAAAGCGGGCCCGGGCGTGCATCTCGTCGATGGTTCCGCAGCCGCTGTACCCCATGCCGCTGCGCAATCCGCCCACCAGTTGCTGCACCAGAGCGCCCAAAGGACCCTTGTAGGGAACACGGCCTTCCACGCCTTCCGGGACCATCTTGCCGGCCTGGCTGCGGGCGCTGCCGGCTTCGCCTTCGGCGCTGGGCTGGACGACGTCCTGGGCGTAGCGGTCGGCGGAGCCCTGGGCCATCGCGCCGAGCGATCCCATGCCGCGGTAGAGCTTGAAGGTGCGGCCCTGGTAGAGGACGGTTTCGCCGGGGCTTTCGTCTGTGCCGGCAAAGAGAGAACCGATCATCACGGTGGCGGCGCCCGCGGCGATGGCTTTGGAGATGTCTCCGCTGAATTTTATGCCGCCGTCAGCGATGACGGGGATTTTGTGCTCGCGGGCCGCGCGCACGCATTCGGCAATGGCGGTCAGTTGCGGCACGCCCGCGCCGGTGACAATCCGCGTGGTGCAGATGGAGCCCGGTCCGATGCCGACCTTGATGGCGTCAAGGCCCAGGGCGGCGAGTTCCTTTGCGCCTTCATAGGTGGCGACGTTGCCGGCGACCAGTTGTGCGTCCGGCAGCGCCTTGCGGACGGTTTTGATGGCATCTACCACCCGCTGGGAATGGCCGTGCGCGGTGTCAATTACGATGACGTCCACCTGTTTGTCGTAAAGCGCCTGTGCGCGTTCCCGGTAGTCGCCCACCGCCCCGATGGCGGCCCCCACCCGCAGCCGCCCTTTGTCATCCTTGGCGGCGCTGGGGTACTGGAGTTTCTTCTGGATGTCCTTGACGGTGATGAGGCCTTTCAATTCAAAGTTGCCGTTGACGACCAGGAGTTTTTCCACGCGGTGCTGGTGGAGTTTTTCTTCCGCCTCCTCCAGCGTGGTGCCGACCGGGACGGTGAAGAGGTTGTCTTTGGTCATCACGGCGCTTACGGTTTTGGCTGTGTCCTTCTCAAATCGGAGGTCGCGGTTGGTGACGATGCCGACCAGCTTCGGCCCTTCCGTCACCGGCAGGCCGCTGATGCGGTATTTCCGCATGACAGCCTGCGCTTCGCCGATAGTGCTGTTGGGCCGGATAGTCACCGGGTCAACAATCATGCCGCTTTCTGACCGCTTCACCTTGTCCACCTCTTCTACCTGCCGTTCGATTGGCATGCTGCGGTGGACGATTCCGATGCCGCCCTGTCGGGCCAGCGCAATCGCCAGGCGGGATTCCGTCACCGTGTCCATGGCGGCGCTGACGATAGGCGCATTGAGCAGGATACCGCGGGAAAACAGAGTTTCTGTGCTGACTTCGGCGGGCAAAACAGAGGAGCGGCCCGGCACCAGCAGGACGTCGTCGAAGGTCAAACCTTCCGGCGGCATTCC
>CBDUYQ010000335.1:0-1903 GCA_965371475.1 uncultured bacterium | reverse complement strand
TCCTTAATGTCGAGCACCTTCACCGAAAATTTCAGTATCTTGCCCGCCATCGGGTGGTTGAAGTCGAGCAGGACGGTTTTCTCCTTCACCTCCAGTACCCGCGCCTGCACCGGCCGTCCGCTCGGGTCGGCTCCGCTAACCTGAGCGCCGACCTGCCGTGCCTCTTCCGGCACCTGTTCCAGCGGGACCTCCTGCCGCAGTTCCAGTTTCATCAGCCCGTAGCCCTCCTGCGGCATCACTACGATTTCTTTGGTATCGCCCACGCGCATCCCCAACAGTCCTTTGTCGAGGCCACGAATGATTCTCCCTTCCCCCTGCCGGAACACCAGCGGCTGCCCGCCCACATTGGACTCCATCTCCACGTCATTCTCCATCCGCAACGTGTATTCCAGGTGCACTTCTTTGCCCGGCTCGACAACCATTTGATTGGCGCAGCCTGCCAGCGCCAGCGCAGACAAAAGCACCGCAAACATGGTTGCGCCTCGAAGCAGCAGGAAAAATTTCATCAAAACTCCTCTGGGCGGGAAGGATTCGCTCCGGTTCCCGCGCCGTTCATTCTAACCTCTTTTCTTCCCGTGCAAGATTTTCTTTCTCGTCGCAGAAAAGGTTTGACTTGTTGCCGGGAAACCTTTAACGTAAAGGCAAGGCTGGCGAACACAGGATGCCGGAGGTAATAAACAGTGCCGGGACTTCTGGAAAAACCCCACAAAGTAACTCTTGCTTGTATGGAGTGCGGAGAGCTGGTGGAGCTCAAGCTTACTCCTATTCAATTGACCGAACTTCTCGCCAAGCCGGAAATCAAGCTCCCCTGTACTCCCTGCCAGTCTGTGACCCAGTGGGTCTCGACCGAACTCGACCGCCGAGTCACCCCGCGCCGCACCACCAACCGCGTCAAGGTCGAGATGCCGATTCGCGTGCGCAGTGAAAAACCCGGCGACTCCTTTACCGAGGTCGACACCACTATCAACGCCTCGCGTGAGGGGGCCTGTTTCACCACCGACCATGCCCTGACCGAAGGCATGGAGATTTTCGTGCTCGTCCCCTATACCGAGGGCGAAGACCTGCCCGAAACCCGCGCGCGCATTGTCCGTGTGGAGCAGAAGGGCGACCAATACGAAGTCGGCGTCACCTTCTCCCGCTAGAAACCCTTTATCTTACGGCGGTGAACCGCACATCTGTGCTGGTGGCGCAGGCATTTTTGCCTGCGTATCGAACAGGTTATTTGCAGTTTACAGCCACTGCGGCCGGCTGTCGTAATAGGTCACCGGTCGGTCAGGATACCTTGCCCGGAAAGATAAGTACCGCCGGTGCAACGCGCGGTAGCGCCGGTCGGAAGACGCGAACCTCTTGTGCCGTATTCCGAGCAGCGTCCGCTCCACCTTCCACACATTTCGGTCAGAAAGCCGCCAGTCGCACCCGCGCAACCTCCGCAGGTCGTACACGGCCCAATGGGTAAGCTGCCCAGTCCGGTCCACAAACGGGTCGGCGTAACTTTTTACCAGTTCGAGCAGCGTGCGGTAGACCGGCTTGCGCCCGTGCAGCCCGGCGTCGCGCGAGCGCGCTACCGTGCCGTAGCGGCCCTTGTGCTGGAACAGAAACAGTGTGTGCCCGAGGCCGTCCTGCGATTCCAGGTCGAGCAGCAGCGGCGGGTAGCCGTGCTGTTCCAGTATGGTCGCCGCCGCCAGCGCCCCTTCCAGGCACTGCGCCTCACCGTGCCGGACCACGCCGCGGAAGGTCCGCTGCGTATCCTTGCCCTTGCCCCAGTTGTAGGGCAGGGCGCGGAGGAATCTCTGCACCTGCTTGGGCGTTCGGTGCTTCTGAATGATGGTCCACTCTTTCCGCGTGAACGCCTTCCGCCCCGGCGGCTGCGAGTTGTAATGGGGCAAAGCGTTCCGTTGGCCCA
>CBDUYQ010000334.1:0-1923 GCA_965371475.1 uncultured bacterium | reverse complement strand
ATAGGAAAAGGTCTCAGCTTCCAATCCCGCCGTTGGAAACAAACAGGAAAAAGTGATAGGCACGAGCCCCGCCGATGGCGGGACAAGTGGATACAAGTGGATTCGCACTTGAGGCGTTTGCGCGGCGTCCGAGCCGCGCGCCGAGACCCCGTGCGGAGCGAAGGACCATTACTCGTAGCGCAGGGCGACCATGGGATCAACCCGGCTGGCCCGCCGGGCGGGAACAGCACAGGCAACGAGTGCGATTGATGCCAGCAGCAGGGCAACCCCGCCGAAAGTAAGGGGGTCAGTGGGGTTCAACCCGACCAGAGCGCCGGCAATTAGACGAGTCAACAAGAAAGCAACACCCCACCCCAGCACAATTCCCGCTGCGGTCAGAAGCATGGCTTTGCCGATTACCATGCGGAGGATGTCGGTTCCGTTAGCCCCCAGCGTCATCCGAACGCCAATTTCGTGCGTGCGCTGGCTGACCGAGTAGGAGACAACGCCGTAGATTCCGATGGAAGCCAGCACCAGGCCCAGAACTCCAAAGGTGCCAATCATCAAAGCGCCCATTCGAAGCGGCAACATGGCGTTGCCGTTGCGAAGGTGGGTTTCCAGGTCTCTGACGTCGCTGACCGGCATCTCCGGATCGATCTGGCGGATTTCTGCGCGCACAGCGCCTGCCAGACTTGTCGGCTGGCTCGCCGTGCGAACAAGGAATGTGCCCGCAAAAGGGGACTCCTGTGTGAGGGGCAGGTAGAAGAAGGGCCGTTGCTCTTCGGACAAAAAGAGGTATTTGCCGTCTTTGGCCACGCCTACCACGGTTCGATAGGGACCTTCACGTCCGGAAGTGCTGAGCCGTTTACCCAGAGGGTCTTTGCCGGGCCAGAGCTGGCGGGCCAGAGTCTCGTTTACGATGGTGACTTTTTCCGAGTCTTCCGTGTCCTGCTGAGAAAAAGACCTCCCGGCCAGGATCGGAACGCCCAGAGTATGGAAATAATCAGCCTCTGTTACGTTAAAGAACGCAGTGGGAAACTCTTTTTCTTTCGTGAGTTCGCTTCCTTCCGGCAGGACGTTGGCGAGGGAGATTCCCGAGCCGCTAAAAGGCGCGGCGCTGGCCAGAGTGGCGGATTCCACTCCCGGCAGGGTGGAAATACGCTCGACCGCTTCGCGGTAGAATTGCCTTGCCCGCGCGTCATCATAGCCTGACAGCACCGGGTCCACGGAAAGCAACAGAATGTTGCGGTGTTGAAATCCCATGAACATGTGGTTCGCATGCTGGAGGCTCTGCAGGAACAGTCCCGCACAAATCAGCAAAGCCAGCGAAACGGCAACCTGAGTCACTACCAAAACGTTACGCAGGCGATGCCGGGCAGCGCTGCCCGAGGAACGTCCTCCTTCCTTCAGCGTGACCTGCAAATCGGTTCGGGAAGTTTGCCAAGCGGGCACCACACCGGCAATCAGGCCGGTGGCCAATGCGGCCAGGAAGGTGTAGGCGTACACCCGAACGTCCAGACTGAGGTCGAAATTAATCGGCGCGTCAATCGGGAACTGGTTGACCATGGAAGCCAGGAATCTTGTCGCCCCCAGAGCCAGCAGCAGGCCGGCGGCACCTCCCAGCAGGGCCAGCAGAGCGGTTTCCGTCAGCAATTGGCGAATCAGCCGAAAACGACTCGCCCCGAGAGCTGCCCGGATGGAGATTTCCTTTTCCCGGGCGGTGGCGCGCGCCAGCAGAAGGTTGGCCACATTGGCGCATGCAATAAGCAACACCAAGCTTACCAGAGCCAGCAGGGCCAGCGCCACCGGACCCATAATGTCTGACGTAGTGGCTTCGGGCCGCGACCGGGTTTCCGGCACCACCATCAAGCTCACGCCTTCGTTGGAGTCGGGGTACTCCTGGGCGAGTTGGTCGGCCATAAGGTTCATAGCGATGGAGGCCTG
>CBDUYQ010000333.1:0-1938 GCA_965371475.1 uncultured bacterium | reverse complement strand
AAATATTATGCAACCTCTCCCGCGCGGGTGTGTTCCAATGGACGGGAGGGAGACAACCATGCGCCGCCCGGTTGCGTTCATCGCTTTTCTGCTGCTGTCCTTCGGGCTATTTACCGTAACTGCTTCCGCGCAGCACCAAGACGAATGGCGGGAGTTGCGTACACCACACTTCCATCTGGTGAGCAATGCCGGGACAGAAACGACAAAGGAGTTCGGGCGGCGGTTGGAACGCTACCGGCAGATAATGGGACTGCTGTTTCCCGCGTGGGCAGTGGACCCGCCGCCGCGGAGCCGTGTCTTCTTGTTTCGCGGCCAGAAAAGTTTTCGCCCGTACAGTTTGCTGGCCGACGACGGGCAGCCGGCGCGGGTGAGCGGTTTCATGACCTCCCGGGGAGAAGACCGGCTGCACATCGCGCTCAACCTCGGGTCGGCCAACCCGGAAGGATCACTGGTGCATGAGTACACCCACCTGGTGACGCGCAGGAACCTCGGCAGCCTTCCCTCCTGGCTGGCGGAAGGGCTGGCGGGTTTGCTGGAAGATTCTGTTGCCGGCCAGCGGCAACTGAGGATAGGGCCCATCCAACCTGCGTCCTGGGAGAGGTTGAAAGCAGCGAAGTTGCTGCCGGTGGAACGTCTGGTGCGTTTGCAGCGGTGGCAGGACACTGTCAAAGGCGGGGCGGAGGCGTTGCTGCATGTGGAGTCGCAGTTGCTGGTCCATTACCTGTTTGTGGCCGGAGAAGGGAAATACCGGACTTCTTTTTTACTTTTCCTGCAACTGTTAAGCGAAGGGAAAGGCCAGGACAGCGCCTTTGCCCGGGCCTTCGAGGTTCGCTGGGAAGATTTGGAAGCAGAGTTGCAAGAGTACCTCCGGCGGCCCTCGCCGGAGGAGATGACGACGTCGCTGCCGTTGCCGCCCGTGTACGATTTTCCGGAACCTGCCCCGCTGCCGGTTTCCCGCCGGGAAGCGTACCTGGCCGAACTCTGGTTGACGCAGGGACGGACCGAAGAGGCGGAAGCGGCCCTGCACCGGCTTACGGAAGCTCAGGAGGCCGATGCAGATGTGTATTACCTGCTGGGCCGGATTGCGCTGGACCGTTCGCGGGCGCGCGAGGCCGAGCAGCACTTCCGCGCCGGGTTGGCGCTGGCGCCGGGCTCCGACAATCTGCGGTATTTCACCGCCCAGTCATTTTTCCGCAGTCGCATTGCCGATCTGGCAGACACAGAGGAGATGCGCGCGGCCTTGGACGAGATGGTGGAATTTCTGACACCCCTTACGGAAATGCCCGGCGAGTTTCCGGAAGCCTTTCGCCTGCTGGTGCATGCGAGGCTCAGCCGGGACGACCCGCCGGCGGAACTGATACCGCTGTTGGAGGAGGCACGGCAGGTTCTGACCGCCGGGCCGGAGTTCGACCTTACGCTCGGCCACCTGTATGTCCGCGAGGAACGCTGGCAGGAAGCGCAGCAGGTGTTTGAACGGATGCTGACTCGTTCGACTGACAAAACGGCACAGGCGGACGCAAGCGATTGGCTCCGGTTTTTGGAGATCGTCCAGCGGCCCACGGAAGGGTTGGATTCCCCGGAGCCCGGCGGGGAAGAGGATGGGGAGGAGGAAGAACGAACGGAGTTTGATGCCGGGGCACGGAGCACCAAAGCTCTTGCCGGGGAGTTAGTTTACGTCCGCGGCATCCTGGCCGGAGTGGAGTGCGGCGAAGAAGGAAGCGTGCTGGTCCTGCACCTCGGAGACGAGAACGGGCAGCCACGGGAACTCCGCTTGTTTTTTTCCTCTTTGGAGGTTCCGCTGGTATTTGATCGCACGGCCAGCGGACAGGAGATCGAGTGCCACACGGCGGGGATTTCCGTGGGCATCAATTACCGTGCAGAAGCAGCCCGTGACATTACCGTGGTGGCGGGCACGGTTCTTACGCTGGAGTTTTATCC
>CBDUYQ010000332.1:0-1943 GCA_965371475.1 uncultured bacterium | reverse complement strand
TGCGCGGAGAGTTCGTGTACGTGCAGGTTGTTGCGCTGGGCGATGGCGCGCACTTGGTCATAGAAACTTTCGTCGCCCGCCGCACGGGGTTCCATGTGGACGACCACGTCGGCGCGGGGGATGCGAGCGCGGACGGCCTCTTCGACCTGCTCCGAGATGCTGTGGACCTGGTGGAAGGGCAGGGTGCGCGGAACGCCGACAATCAGGTCGATAAAGGTCCCCGCCCCGGCGCTGCGCGTCCGGACGCGTTCGACCACCAGCACACCGTCCACCGTGGCCACTGCGCTTTCCACCTCCGCGCGCAGCCCGGCGGGCGCGGCGTCGAGCAGCGCATCTACGGTGCGCTTGCCGAGGCGGACGCTGATCCAGACTACGATGCCCGCCACCACCAGAGCGGCAATGGGGTCGGCCGTGTTGAGCCAGGTCAACTGCCAGCGCTGGGCGGCCAGTACACCGAGCAGGCCCAGTATCACTACGCCCGAAGACCAGACGTCGGTGCGGAAGTGCAAGGCGTCGGCTTCCAACGCCTGCGAGTTGTATTTGCGTGCCACCCGTCCGAGCGCCCGGGCGCGGAAGTGGTCGATGACGATGCTGACGGCCATCACCCCGAACGCCCACAGGCTCGGCTCGACGTGGACCGAGCGGATGAACAGGCGGTGGACGGCTTCCCAGACAATCCACCCACAGGTAATCAGCAGCAGGCCGGTCTCGATGAACGCCGCGAAGTTTTCGATTTTTCCGTGGCCGTACTGGTGGTCGGCGTCGGCGGGTTTGTCCGATAGGCGGACGGAGAAGTAGGTGACGCCGGCGGCCACCAGGTCGAGGCCGGAGTGTATCGCCTCCGAAAGCACACCCAGGCTCAGCGTGGCGACGCCGACTATCGTTTTAATCGTGACGAGGAAGAGCGCGGCCAGCAGGCTGGTAAGCGCTACCGACCTCTTCTCCCTCTGCTGTTCCTGCACCGTGGCGGGCGCCGGGATTTTCATTTTCCCTCCCGGCAAGATGATATAACAGAGGGTGGAAAAACTCTTCCGTAGAAAGGGGTCAGCCATGGCCAAAAAAACCGCCCGAAAGAAGAAAGCCAAACCCGTGAAGAAAAAGGCGAGAAAGGTTAAGAAAACCGCTCGCAAGCCCGCCGCCAGGAAGCGAACCAGCATAAAAGCCGCCGCGCCGATTGTGGAAGCGCTCGCCATTGTCGCGCCGGTCGAGCGCGTCTGGCAGGCGCTGACCACCCCGCGCGAACTTGAACTGATTACCCTGGGCCGGGTGACGATGAGCGCCAAGCCCGGCGCGCTCTTCCAATGGCACTGGGGCATTTGGGAGAAGGTGGCGCCCGCGGGGAGAAAGTCTTCCTTTGCGTGGAAAGGGACGGTGCTTGACGTCGTGCCGGGATCGACTCTGGTGCTGGGTCCCTACCCGCTGGTTACCATTACGGTTATCGGAGAAGGTGACTCCAGCCTGGTGACGGTGGTGCAGGCGCCGCCCGCCGGGGGCGACTCGGAAGATTACGAAGAAGGCTGGGCGGACTTCCTGCTCAAGCTCAAGACGCAGCTTGAAACCCGGCACTGGGAACGGGAAATTCTGGCGCGGACTTTGGTTTCGGCCACCCCGGCAAAAACTCTCGGTTCGCTGCTCGACGACAAGGCGATGAAAAAGATTCTCCCCGGCAAAACCAAAACTACCGCGCGCGTGGGCAAAGAGTTTTCCTGGGAGCCTGCCGGAGGCGGGCAACGGATTACGGGGAAGTTTCTGGAGGTCCGCAAGGGGCGGCGGCTCAACTTTACCTGGAACGTGGCGGGCGCAACTGCGTCTTCTTCCGTGGTCTCCCTCGAAGCGCAGCCGATGTCCTACGGGACTCTGGTATCGGTCCACCACATTGGATTGGGCCGGTTGAGCCGCAATCAACTCTTTGCGCAGCGGATGTTCTGGCTGCGGCTGCTCGG
>CBDUYQ010000331.1:0-1943 GCA_965371475.1 uncultured bacterium | reverse complement strand
TCTTCCGCCGCCTTGGCCGCTTCCATTACCGCCTGTTCGTACTGCGCCTGGCCGTTGAGGATGGCATCCGCTATTTTGCTGGTGAAGAGGCGAATGGCGCGCAGAGCGTCGTCATTCCCCGGGATGATGTGGTCCACAACATCGGGGTCGCAATTGGAGTCTACAACGGCTACCACAGGAATCTGAAGCTTGCGGGCCTCTTTGACCGCAATGGTCTCATTGCGGGAGTCCACGATAAAGAGCACATCCGGCAAACCCGACAGGTTTTTCAACCCGTCGAGGTTCTCGCGAAAGTGGCGCAACTCACGGCGCATCCGGGCCTGCTCCTTGTTGGGCGCCGCCTCCAGGCGGCCGTCGCCTTCCATCTCTTCCAGGCCCTTAAAACGCTGAATCGACTTCTGAAGAGTTGTCCAGTTGGTCAGGGTGCCGCCCAGCCAGCGGCTGTTAACGTAGTACTGGCCGCAGCGCACCGCCTCTTCCGCAATCGCTTCCCGTGCCTGGCGCTTGGTGCCGACAAAGAGGACTGTCTTGCCTTCCGCCGCGATGCTGGTAATGTAGGCCGCCGCCTCGCGAAACATCTTGAGGGTCTTTTGCAGGTCGATAATATGGATGCCGTTGCGCTCGCCGAAGATATACTCCTTCATCTTCGGGTTCCAGCGCCGGGTCTGGTGGCCGAAGTGAACCCCGGCTTCCAGCAATTCCTTCATGGTAACAGTCGCCATAATCGTCCTTACCGTTTCGTCCACTGGAAGCGGCGGCGGGCGCCCTTCAGCCCGTACTTCTTCCGCTCGCGCTTGCGGGCGTCGCGCGTCAAAAAGCCGTCCTTGCGCAGGTCGCCGTGAAAATTTTGGCTGGCCTTCACCAGCGCCCGGGCTATCCCCATGCTGATGGCGCCGGCCTGCCCGGTGCTGCCGCCACCGCTAACGGTAATGGCGGCGTCAAACTGTTCCCGCAAAGAAAGAGCCACCAAGGGCGCCACCGCCATGCGCCGCCAGATTTCCGTAGCGAAGAAAGTGTCGAGGTTGCGACCGTTGACCTTAAACTGGCCGCTGCCCTTTTTGAGGTATACCCGCGCCACGGCGGTCTTGCGCCGGCCGGTACCGTAAAACGGGCCGTCACCGATGGGTTCGGCTTTGACCGGCTCAGGCTGGGGCTCAACGGTTTGGGAAGATTCTGTTTCCGAATCGGCAGGGGCTGCTTCGGACTCTGCGGGGGCTTCTGCGGGCGGCTCTTCCGTGATGACCTGGTCAGAGACCGTCTCGGCAGTTGCCGGGGCTTCAGTAGATTCGGTTTCCACAGCAACCGCTTGGGCGGACTCCGCAGCCGGGGCTTCCGGCGCTTCGGTTTCAACCGCCACGGCTTCGGCAGTTTCCTCCGGGGCCTGTGTTTCAGTCGATTCCGCCTCTCCGGCGTCCGGTGTCAAATTCTCTTTTTCCTGCTCGTCCACTCTGATCTCCTACGCTTTCAACTCGAGGGCTTCGGGCTGCTGGGCGGAGTGGGTGTGTTCGCCGTCGGCAAAAATCCGCAGTTTGCGCGCCCGTAACTTGCGCAGCTTGTTTTTGGGCAGCATGCCCAGTATCGCTTCCCGCACCACTTTTTCCGGCCGGGTATCCATCAACTTTTTGGCGGAAACTTCCCGTAACCCGCCGGGGTAGCCGGTATGCCAGCGGTACACTTTCTTCTCCAGCTTCTTGCCGGTCAGGCGAATGTGCCGCGCGTTTACGATAATCACCGGGTCGCCGCACTCCACCGAAGGCGTGTAACGCGGCTTGTGCTTGCCGATGAGGATGTGCGCCACCTGCGTGGCCAGCCGGCCCAGCACCTGGCCGCGCGCATCCACTACCCGCCACTTGCCGGCAGACAGTTCGCGCGCATCTTCCCCTTTGGGATAGTAACTTCGCATAACTCCCCTGACCTGAGGACTTCAGGTATAAGCTGCAAAC
>CBDUYQ010000330.1:0-1962 GCA_965371475.1 uncultured bacterium | reverse complement strand
CCGCCCAGTGTCTCAATGCCGAGTGAAAGTGGAGTGACGTCGAGCAGCAGTACGTCTTTCACCTCGCCGCCCAGCACGCCGGCCTGCACCGCCGCGCCGATGGCGACAACTTCGTCCGGGTTGACGCCCTTGTGCGGCTCCTTGCCGAAGAACTCCTTCACGACCTCCTGCACGCGCGGGATACGGGTCGAGCCGCCTACCATGACCACTTCGTCAATCTGGCCGGGCTTGAGGCCGGAATCTTCCAGCGCCTGCTTGCAGGGCGCGATGGTACGCTGGATCAACTCGTCGGTCAGTTGCTCAAACTTCGAGCGGGTCAGCTTCAGTTGCAGGTGCTTGGGGCCGCTCTGGTCGGCGGTGATGAAGGGCAGGCTGATTTCGGTCTCCTGCACCGAGGAGATTTCGACCTTGGCCTTTTCAGCGCCCTCTTTCAGGCGTTGCAGCGCCATGCGGTCGCCGGAGAGGTCGATGCCCTGATCGCGCTTGAATTCCTCGACGATCCACTCGATTAATACCTGGTCGATGTCGTCGCCGCCCAGGTGGGTGTCGCCGTTGGTGGCTTTGACCTCTACCACGCCTTCGCCGACTTCGAGGATGGAGATGTCAAAAGTACCGCCGCCGAAATCATAGACCGCAATGGTCTCTTCCTTCTTCTTGTCGAGCCCGTAGGCGAGCGCCGCCGCCGTGGGTTCGTTGATGATGCGCTTGACTTCGAGTCCGGCAATCTGCCCGGCGTCTTTAGTGGCTTGGCGCTGCGCGTCGTTAAAGTAGGCCGGGGCGGTGATGACCGCTTCGGTGACCTTTTCGCCGAGGAAGTCTTCGGCGGCCGCTTTGAGCTTCTGCAAAACGATGGCGGAAATTTCCGGCGGGGCATACTGCTTGCCCATCGCCTCTACCCGCACGTCGCCGTTCGAGGCCTCTACCACATGGTAGGGGACCTCCTTGATCTCGTGGGCCACTTCGCTGTAGCGGCGGCCCATGAACCGCTTGATCGAGTACACCGTGTTTTCCGGGTTGGTGATGGCCTGCCGCTTGGCTACCTGCCCCACCAGCCGCTCGTCGGACTTCGAGAAGCCCACCATCGAGGGCGTGGTGCGGCTGCCCTCCTGGTTCGGGATAATTACCGGCTCGCCGCCCTGCATGACGGCTACGGCGGAGTTGGTGGTCCCCAGGTCAATTCCAATAATCTTACCCATTGCTTCTTCCTCCCCAAGTTAGTTTTCAGGAAATAATAGCGATTTAGTTAATATGTTAATTTACAACAACTTAAATGTATCTACCGCCAAACATCTTAGCGAATGAAGATTATAGTATATGAGTGTGTCTATGTCAAGTATGTTACAGAAATTTTACTCTGAGGGTAGGTGATACTGGCCTAACTTTAGAAAACAAAGGGCAGCAATCTCCAGGTGCGTTTCCGGTAGGCTTCAAACTCGTCGCCGAACTCTGCTGCCAGCAGCCTTTCTTCCTGCCTGATTCGAACTCCGGCAAACACCACCATCAGCGCGAACATCGGAAACACCAGCCAGCTCCGGAAGATGAGCGGCGTGCCTATGCCTGAGAGCAGGGCACGCAGGTAAATCGGATGGCGGATGACCCCATAGATGCCGTGCTGCACGAGCTTGTGATCCTCCTGCAGGGTGATGTAGCCGCTGTACTGTCTTCCCAGGTTATGGAGCGCGGTCAGAACCACCGCCATTCCGATGGTGTTCAGGGCCAGTCCGGCGTAGCGCAACCAGTCTGCCTCAAACGTAAGCCAACCGTGGCGGTCGCCGTGGGGCAGGAGCCAGATTAGCCCCAAGCTGACCGGCATTAACGCTAGAAGGAGGTACTTCTGCAGGCCCACAGGCTTTTCGCTCCGGCGGAACATGTCCACATCCAGGCGAAGGATCCGGGAAAGTATCAGGCCGAACACCGCCACAAGCAGCATCCCAGCCCGCGCCGGGTGCTGGAAGAATCCGG
>CBDUYQ010000329.1:0-1967 GCA_965371475.1 uncultured bacterium | reverse complement strand
TGCGCCGAGGCGCTGCCGAAACTGCCGACAAAAATCTTCTGGGCGCGCGACATCCTCCGCCACCCCCACGGAGAAAACGCTGAATGGATTGCAGAGGTTGTCGCAGCACTTCAGCCCAACGTCTATCTGACCGTTGACCTCGACGGCTTCGACCCCGCCTTTATGCCCGCCACCGGCACACCCGAACCCGGCGGGCTCGACTGGTACCACGTCACCGGCCTGCTCCGCGCCGTCATGCGCGAGCGCAACGTGGTGGCGATGGACGTGGTCGAACTGATGCCCACGCCGGGGCTGCACGCCTGCGACTTCCTCGCCGCCAAGCTGGTCTATCGCGCACTGGGCTACCGTTTCTGCCAAGGCCGGTAAACTGCCTGCCGGTTTTGCTTTACTTTGGCCCCTGGCCTGCGCCATACTGCTTGCAACGAGCGCTCGATGAAACATGCACTCCAAACCGCTCTTCTGCTGTTGGTGGTGGCGCTGGTGTCTGCGCCCGCGCAGGCTGAGGAGTTTTATCTGAAAGACGGGTCCCGCCTGGTGGGTACCATCATCGGATATACGAATGACTCTTTCCGCATTCAAACCGCCCGTGGCTTTGTTGTCATTGAGCGCAATCTGATACAAAGAATTATTTTCAGCAACAACACCGCCGGGAGAGGGCAACGTTCACTGGAAAAGAATAATCGGCGCAGGCTGCTGCTGCCTTCGCTCCGGGTGTACCGAGAGGAGTACATCCCCATGGCGCCGCCTCCGTTTGACGCCGCGTTCTATACCCGCCCGGTGGGCAGCTTCGGGACGCCCTACCGGACCCGGCCCCTCCCGGCGCTGATTCCTCCCCGCCCGACAAAGATTCGGGAGTATGTGAATCCGACGCTCTACGTCAACCAGTCTTTCCAGTTCACGCTTTACAAGCCGCCCACCTGGCACTCCTACCCCAACTCGGTGGACCTGGAAAACCAGGTGATTGCCATGCTGGGGACTTCGGATGAATCCACCCTGCTGTTGATCGGCTGGGAGTATTTCAAAGAAAGCAATGCCACCTACGCTGACCTGGCGGAAGACTCACTAAAGGCAACTTACACCGACTACCAGCTCCTCTCTGAAGGACCCGTAAAAATTGCCGGGGCCACCGCCTACCAGCGCCGCTTCAGCGGCTCGGCGGAGGGCCGTTACTGGACCGGCTGGGCGGTCTATGTCACCCGCGGCGCAGAACATTTTACTCTGCTCGGGCTGACCTCCTCGGGTCAGTTCACATCATTGCAAGAGGTGGTCCTGCGCAAGGTCGTCGGCAGCTTCCAGTTTTACTACCAGCCCCCCGCCGCCGCCCGCACCGCCGCCCGCCGCTGACGCACTCTTCTCCTGTCTGTCATCCTGAGCCTGCCTGCGGTAGGCAGGGATCTCAACTGCGGCAAGCCCAAGGATGAGATTCTTCGACTCGACCCTCGCCTTACTCGGGTCTCGCTCAGAATGACAACCGGCGGGGCACGGTTTCAACCGTGCCATAAAAGTCTGTCCCTACTCCACACCTTGCTGCCGCAGGCCGCTGCGGAGGTCCAAGGGACCGGAGCAGCAAAGAGACAAAAAACTTAAAACTTGGTCACTTCGGTAAAGCGGAAGTCGCGGATCTTCATCGGCGGGACCACCATCTCGAACGACTCTTCCCCGGCGGCGCGCACCGGCTTGCCCATCTGTTCGACGTTGTGGAGCGCCTCTTTGACGCTTTGGTTGAAACGGAGGTTCTTAATCGCAGGTCCGACCTTGCCATCCTCCACCAGGAACGTCCCGTCACGGGTCATGCCGGTAAGAATCTTCTCGAACGGATCGACCTCGCGGATGTACCACAGCCGCGTGACAAGAATCCCCCGCTCGGTGGTGCGGACCATCTCCTCAACGGAAGTCTCCCCCCCGGCAAAGACCAGGTTCATCGGGGCCTCGCCGTACTCGTTCGGGAGCAGGAAGCCGTGGCCGGT
>CBDUYQ010000328.1:0-1976 GCA_965371475.1 uncultured bacterium | reverse complement strand
ACCAGCAACTGCAAAGGGTTCCTGTGGGTCAGGGCGCACTGCGGGTTGGGGTAGGCGCGGTCGAAGCGTTGCGAAATCTTTTTCGCCCGTTCCCCGGCCTTGAGCTTTTTGCCGTTCTTCACGACGGTGTAGCGAAACGCGACTGGGAATGTCGGGTGGGTGGGTTTCTCGCCCATCGTCGAGGGGTCAGCCGCCCAGCGTGCTGAGCACGTGGTCGATGTCGCCGCGCACACCGGTGAAAATAGGGGTGTCGCGGACGGTGTATTCGCTGCCCTGGGATGCGCGCAACTCCATCACCAGGTCCACAAAGTCCGCCGGGTTGTCGCTCTCAAACGCCACCACAAAGTCCTGGTCGCATAGCCCGAAGGAGTAGGTGGTGTTCAGCTTCACGCTGGGGTACTTGTGCCCGATGGCGATGTGTTCCTTCATCATTCCCATCCGGGTGGCTTCGGTCAGCAGATACCACGCGCGGGTCTTCACAAAGGGATAGACGAAGATGTACTTGAACTGCCCCGGGACCAGTGTGCCGCGGCTGTCGGCCTGGCCTTCGTGCTGGTGGCCGGCCAGGTAGAGGGAGCGCTTGGTCATGGAAAGGTAGGAGTAGGGCGTGTGCAGGTAGTTGCCCAGGCCCGTGGCCAGCAGCTTGCCGCCCATTTCCTGCAGGGCCTCCAGCGAGTAGGAGATGCGCCAGAGGAAAAAGTCGGTGTCGCCGCGGATGCCGATGGTGGAGTAGGGCAGGATGATGGCGCCTTCCTCGACCCCCTTGTCGGAGTACTCTTTGACGACTTCGCAGAACTCGTGCTTGCCTTGAGTGCGTTCCTTCTCCGGCAGACGGCGCCACAACGGGTCCACTTTGTAACATCCAAAGGTAACGAACTGCCGCCGCTGAGGCGCTTCCTGCCCTTCCGGGGTTGGCTGACTCATGAGTGCCCTCTCCAATATAGGAATGATTCCAAGAAACCGAAACTATAGCATAGCTGCCGCAGGGCAGCCACAGACCCGCGTTACCGGCAAAGCGCCCCTGTAATTTATGTTCGGCAGGCCGGGCCGGAAACTTAAACCTGTCCCTTCAGCCCGCCGCATTAGTCGGCGGCTTCGGTGGCGGTCTTCTCGGCGTTCTGTTGTAGCAGGGCGGCTTCCGTACGCCAGTCGTCGATCTGCGACCAGATGTCCACGTAGGTGGACTTCACGTTGGGAAAGCTCACCGGGCGCTGCCGCCCGCTCAGGTAAGCGAAGGTCAGAATGGCCGCTACCATGTCTTTTTGTGTCGCTTCCATCAGCTACCTCCGGAGATGAGTTACTGTTTTTCAGTGTATCAAAGGGTGTCCGATCCTGAGACAAAGAGATCTCGAATCCGGGCAAAGAGGTTCGGTCCGAGAGCGTTGGGATTGTCTAACAAATTGCCACGCAGGGATTTATCAATCTGTTCTTTTGGCCCCCAAACTGCCCTCAAAGGAGTAGAATGCGGTGGAGGAGAAACCATGGCTGGTTCCCAGATCGATTACACTCGGAAGGCTTTGACCCTTGCCGACATCCATTACGACATCAAGATAAAAACCTTGGTTGAAGCCGGTTCGCTCGAAGTGGACGAGAACTGCCGAATCATTCCCTCGTCCGAATTTCTGGAGCAGGCCAAGCAGGAGAATCCGGACCTTCCCGGTTCCGAGCAGCTTCGTGTGGCTCGTGCCCGCACCTTCCTCGGCGCCCTCGAAGCTTACTTTCGCCTCCAGCACGAAAACTGGACGTCGTAATAACTCGTCTTTGTGTCCTCTGTGTTCTCTGTGGAAAATTCTTTTTGAGATAAGCAATTAACTTCCGAAAGCGTTGCCTTGGCCTGCCCGCCGTGGTCTTGGGGAAGGCGCGTACTCCCCTCGTATGTCTCAGCGTCCTCCGTTTATCCTGAGCCTGCCGATGGACGTCTCTGCGGTTAATGTTCTTCCAGGTAGGCGAGCAATTTCTGGAACGCCTTGCCGCGA
>CBDUYQ010000327.1:0-1979 GCA_965371475.1 uncultured bacterium | reverse complement strand
GGGTGCAAAGCACCCCTTCCGGACTAGAATACATTTATGGGCAATATCCAAATCATGCTGAAGGACGGCAACGCCATTGAGGTAGCGGCGGGGTCGAAGCCTGCCGACCTGATGGGTAAGCTGCCGCAGAAGGTCCGCAAAAAGGTGGTGGTGGCGCGGGCAGATATCGGCAACGGGATGGAGCTAATCGACCTGGACCGCGCGCTCGACCGCGACACCCAACTCGAATTCCTCACCACCGACGACCCCGACGGGCTCTACGTCTTCCGGCACTCCTCGGCGCACCTGTTGGCGGCGGCGGTGCTCGAACTCTACCCGGAGGTCAAACTCGGCATCGGCCCGCCCACCGACCAGGGTTTCTTTTACGAGTTTCTGCGCGAGCAGCCCTTCACCCCGGAAGACCTGGAAAAAATCGAAAAGAAGGCGGCCAAGCTGGTCAAGCAGGGCATCCAGAACGTCCGCCAGGAGATGCCCTTCGCCGAGGCCATCAAGCTCTACGAGGAGCAGAAGCAGAACCTCAAGTGCGAGATCATCCGCGACAAGTCCGACGGGCAGACCGTGCAGTTCTATCAGTCGGGCAACTTCATCGACTTCTGCCTCGGCCCCCACATCCCCGGCTGGGGCCGCATCAAGGCCTTCAAGATTCTCAGCGTGGCCGGGGCCTACTGGAAAGGCGAAGAGGGCAACCCGCAGATGCAACGCATCTACGGCACCGCCTTCCCTTCACAACAGGAACTCGACGACTACCTCCACCTGCTCGAAGAGGCCAAGAAGCGCGACCACCGCCGGCTGGGCAAGGACCTCGACCTGTTTTCGATTCAGGAGGAGGCTGGCTCCGGCCTCATCTTCTGGCACCCCAAGGGCGGCATTGTGCGCAGCCTGATGGAAGAGTGGCTGCGGGAAGAAAACCTGCGGCGCGGCTACCAGTTCGTCTATACCCCGCACATCATGAACCAGGATTTGTGGAAGACCAGCGGGCACCTCAACTTCTACAACGACAACATGTTCACCGGCATCGACGTCGAGAAGGCAGTCTATCAATTAAAACCGATGAACTGCCCCGGTCATGTGCTGATTTACAAATCGTCATTGCGGAGTTACCGCGAGTTGCCGCTGCGGATGGCCGAGTTCGGCACCGTCTATCGTTACGAGCGCAGCGGGGTACTGCACGGGCTGATGCGCGTGCGCGGCTTCACCGTCGATGACGCCCACATCTTCTGCACCCCCGAACAGGTAGAGGACGAGATTCTCGGCTGCCTCGACTCCGCCCTGGCCGTCTTGAAAGCTTTCGGTTTTGAGAAATTCGAGGTCGAGTTGAGCGGTTGGGATCCCGACGACGCCGAGCACTACGCCGGTGTCGCCCAGGGCTGGGAGATGACCGAGAAGGTCCTGCGGCACGCACTCGAAGCCCACAAAGTCGAGTACAAGTACATGAAAGGCGAGGCAGCCTTCTACGGCCCCAAGATTGACATCAAGCTGATTGACGCCATTGGACGGCCCTGGCAGCTTACCACCGTGCAGTTCGACTTCAACCTGCCGGAACGCTTCGGGCTGGAGTTTGTCGGCGCCGACGGGGCGCGCCACCGTCCCTTTATGGTCCACCGCGCGCTCTGGGGCTCGGTCGAGCGGTTCTTCGGCGTGCTGATTGAGCACTACGCCGGCGCGTTCCCGGTCTGGCTCGCTCCGGTGCAGGTGGCCGTGCTCCCCATCAGTGAAAAAGTGCAGGACTACGGCGAGAAGGTCGCCGCTCGGTTGAAGCAGGCGGGCTTCCGGGTCCACCTCGACGACCGCAACGAGAAGATCGGCGCCAAGATCCGCGACGCCCAGATGCAGAAGGTCCCGTTTATGCTGGTCTGCGGCAAAAAGGAAGAGGAGGCCGGAACGGTCTCGGTCCGCTCGCGTTCGAAAGGCGACCTCGGCCCGCAACCACTGGACGATTTCATTACCGAACTCCGCCGCCTCAACGATTCGAAAGCCAC
>CBDUYQ010000326.1:0-1985 GCA_965371475.1 uncultured bacterium | reverse complement strand
CTCAACTGGAAGAGCACCGCGCCTTTCCCGTGGCGGATGTGGGTCTCCATGGTCTTGATATCGAAGAGAGACATCTCGGCGTCGAGTTCGCGCACCTTTTCCCGGACGGCGGGCAACAGCGCCATCGGGTCGGCCTGCGCGTGGACTTGCAGAATCTGCATGCCAGAATAGTTCTGTTCCAGAGGCAGGTAGAGATATCGGGCGGGCCGCTCGCCGGGCAGGTTGTAGGTGCCCTGCTTCGCCACCCCCACCACTTCCAGCCAGGGACCCTGCGAGCTTTCAATGCTCACTCGCCTTCCAATCGGGTTCTCGCCCGGCCAGAAGGTCTCCGCCATCTTCTCGTTCACAATGGCGACGCCGCGGCTGGACTCGGTATCGTCCACGGTGAAGGGGCGGCCCTGAACTATGGGCGTACCCATGGTGCGGAAAAAGTCGGTGTTGACGGTGTTGAACATTACGCCACGGTTCTCCTCCTCGGGCGCGGCCAGGCGACCTTCGGCAAAAATGTTAGTGCCGGCGTTCCGGACATCAATGGGCACAAAGTCGGAGGTCGTGGCCGAGCGCACGCCCGGCAACGAACGTACACGCTCCAGCAACTCGCGGTAGAAAATCCGCCCGCGCGGCTCATCGTACCCCGCCAGCCCGGTGGAAACCGAAACCAGTAGCCGGTTCTCCTGCTTGAAGCCCAGGTCCTTGTTGCTGAAGTTCCACATACTGCGAATAAACAGGCCGGCGCAGATCAACAGAACCAGCGAAACGCCCACCTGCGCCACCACCAGCAGTCGCCGCGCATACTGCCGCGAGCCGGCACCCGAGCCCCGCCCACCTTCCTTCAACGCTTCGTGCAGGTCGATGCGGGAGGCTTGCAGGGCAGGCACCAAACCAGCAACGATTCCGGTACCGACCGCCACCAGCAAGGCGAAGCCAAAAATCACATAGTTGAAACTAAAGTCGAACCGGAACGGGATAAATGTGGCCATGCGGATGGAGGACAGCACGCCCGTGGCCCACTGCGCCACCAGTAGTCCGCCGGCTGCGCCCAGCAAGGAAAGCAAAATACTTTCCGTAAGCAGTTGCCGGACAATGCGAAGCCGTCCCGCCCCCAGGGCCGCGCGGATGGCAATCTCCTTTTGTCGCGCGGTGGCGCGCGCCAGCAGCAGGCCGGCCACGTTGGCGCAGGCAATCAGTAGGACCAATCCAACCAGGGTCATGAAGACGCTGGCAATCGGCGGCAGGTACTGGATGGCGCTCGGCTCCATGCGCGCCATCGGTTCGGGGTGGACCAGCGCACGCACCCCTTTGTTGCTGTCCGGATACTCCTGTTCCAAACGTTTGGCCTGGACGGCCGCGGCAGCGCGAGCCTGCTCCAGGCTTACTCCCGGTTGCAAGCGGGCAATGACTCGGTAGCCGTTGTCGGAGCGGTCTTCGAGCGACTTCCGAAATCCGGGGGAGAGAGAATCGCCGGCAGTCAGGGGAATGTAGCCGTCGGTCACCAACATTCCCATCGTGCCGTGGAAGCTTTCCGGGGCCACGCCGATAATGGTGAAGGGCTTGCCGCTCAGCTTGACGGGCGTGCCGGCAACGTTGGGGTCGCCCGCGAAGCGGCGCTGCCAAAAACCGTGGCTGAGCACGATGACGTTGCCGGCACCCATCTGCTCCCGCTCTTCCGGCGAGAAGGTTCGGCCCACAACCGCCTCCAGGCCCAGCACCTCGAAATAGTTGCCGCTAACGACGGTAAAGAGGGCCCGTTCCGGGCTTCCGCCTTCAGCGCTCAACTGCGTCAGTGTGAGGTTATGGGCAATGACGCCGGAGAAGATCTCCTTCATCTCGCTGTAGTCGCGGTAGTCGGGATAGGAGAGTTGGCTGGGAAAGGAGTCGCCCTGGATGACGGCGAGCGAGACCAACTGCCCGGCATCCTTCACCGGCAGCGGCCGGAACATGAGCGAATAGATGACGCTGAAGATGGCGGTGTTGGCGCCGATGCC
>CBDUYQ010000325.1:0-1998 GCA_965371475.1 uncultured bacterium | reverse complement strand
GGCGTTACGGCAAAACAGTTTGCCGATGACCGGGACATCCACGCCAACCAGTGGATCGAAGAAGAGATACACCTGCAGGACTGGAAGGAGCGGCTGTTCAAGTTAGTCGAGTTGGGCTCGGGCTATGTCGCCTTGCCCGGCGGCACCGGCACCCTGGTGGAACTCTCCGTCGTCTGGGAGTGGGTCAACAAGCGCTTCGTCGAACCCCGTCCGATTGTTCTGCTGGGTGGTTACTGGCATCCCGTGGTGGACGCCGTCGCCCAAGGTGAAATCTGGAACCACTCGCCCATCCTCCGCGCCCCCACACCGCAGGAAGCCGCCAGCCTGCTGGCGAAACACTTTCAAGAAGCTGGCAGCTAGTGGCTGCGTGGTTTGCGGCAGGAATTTTACTCCGGAATGACGATGCCGGCCCGGATGGATTCAAAGTCCTCCGCGCAGGTTTGCTGAAAGACCTCGGCCTGGGTAAGGATGACGGCATAAACCGTGGAGCCGCGAAGTGTGAGCAGGTAGTCCTGGAGCACGGTAGTGCCGTCCACGTCGGCGGTAAACGAAACCTCAACCGCAGGCGATCCGGATAGCGAAATATCTTTCTGCTCCAAAAACTGGAAGTTTGGGTTTTCGGTCAAGATGGTGTCCTTCAGGCTTTCCGCCGTGCTTTCCAGCGTCTCGAAGAACCCGACGGCGTCCGGCATGAACCCCACCGCGCAGCCAAAATCCAGCGTCTGGGCTTCAGCAAAATAGTCTTCGTCATTCCGGTCGAACTCCCACTCGGCGGGGATTCGCATCTCGACCCCGTACGTCGGGTTGGAGTAGATGTTTTTGTCGCCCTGTTCCGTCAAACTCTCCGCTTCGCGGTCAATCACGGTAATGTCCGGGCTGTCTTCGGTGAAATAGTCCAGTGTTAGCACCCCTCCGTAGGCCAGGAGGAGAATACCGACGAACATCAAAGGCCGCATCGGCGGCTTTTGTGCCGGCGGCGGGATTCCGGGCTGCGGGCTGGTTGAATCCATGGCCCCTCCTGATTTTCCATCGGCAACTCTTGCCGCGTACTCTAGCACAGCAGGGCCCCGCGAATCCTTTCAACCTGCTGTCACTCCGCCCTGCGGCTACCCAAGGATGGGGAACTAAGGCTAGACTGTTCTTGCCCATGTTTCAGAGCGCGCTGGAAAGACTCGAATTCTCCTCTCTCAAGGACCTGCTGCGGCAGCGGCTGACCTCCCCGCTCGGCCGCGCGGCGCTCGCAGGGCTTGCCCCTTCCACTGACCGCCAGTGGATTGACGCCGAACTCAAGCGGGTGGACGAGGCCATTGCCCTGCACGAGCGCGGCGAAGAACTCGGCTTTGGCGGCCTGGAAGACCCGCAGCACTGGATGGAAAAACTTCCCGTCGCCAACATCGTCCTCGCGCCGGAAGAGATCCTCGAAGCTGCCACGCTCCTGCAGGTCGCCACGGAAACTCGCGCCACCCTGGGCGCGCCGCGCTTCCGGCAAATTCTCCCCAGCCTGCGTGAACTCGCCGCCGAGTTGCACGACTTCGCCCGGCAGGTTAAAGACATCCGCCGCCGCATCCTCCCCGGCGGGGAAATGGACGACCACGCCTCGCCCCAACTCGCGGAAATCCGCGACGAGATTCACAAGACCGAGCAGCGCCTGCACCGTTCCTTGCGCCGCATCCTGCAGGAGGCCGAAGCCAAAAACGCTTTGCAGGATGAGTTCGTCACCCTGCGCGGCGGGCGGCTGGTGCTCCCGATTCGCTCCGACGCCCGCACCCGGCCCGAAGGCGTCGTCCACGCCCAGAGCGGCACCGGGCAGACGCTCTTCCTCGAGCCGCTGCAAACCATCGTCCACAACAACGAGTTGGTCCGCCTGCGCGAAGACGAAGCGGACGAGATTCGCAAAATCCTGCGTGGTTTAAGTGAACGGCTGGCCACCCGCCTGCCGGAAATTACCCGCGCGGCGGAGGTGCTGGGCGCACTCGACCTCATCTTTGCCCGTGCCCG
>CBDUYQ010000324.1:0-2007 GCA_965371475.1 uncultured bacterium | reverse complement strand
CCTTCCGGCCAGGTGATTCCATCCACGTTGAAGTCCGAGTTCCAGCCACCTTCGATGGGCATTGCCTGTGTGAGGGCTACGCCTTCCACACCGGGCAGCGCCGAGATTTTTTCTATAGCGGAGTCGTAGAACTGAACCAATTGTTCAAATTCACTGTACTTCGAGGACGGCAGCGAAACCCGGTAGGTGACAAGGTTGTCAGGGTTGAAGCCCAAGTCAACTTCCAGCAGGTTTTGGAAACTTCGCAGCAGCAGGCCCGCGCCGACGAGCAGGATAAGGGACAGGCTGACTTCCGCCACCACCAGTGCATGGCGGAAAAACTTTTTTCCGGGGGCTGTGCTGGGTTGTCGCCCGCCTTCTTTCAGGGTTTCATTTATGTTGGCGCTGGTAGCGCTGAGCGCCGGGCCCGCGCCAAAGAGTATGCCGGTGAACAGGGTCAGGCCCAGCGTAAACAGCAGGACGGTGCCGTCCAGTTGGAGTTGCCCGGTGCGCAACAGGTTGACACCGGCGGAACGCGAAAACAGCAGGACACTCCAGTAAGCCAGCCCCAGCCCTGCCAGACCGCCGGTAAAGGCCAGCATCAGGCTTTCCGTAAGGAACTGCCGGGCCAGGCGCATTGGGCTGGCGCCGAGGGCGGCGCGCAGCGCAATCTCCTTCTGACGACCCGTGGCCCGCGCCAGCAGAAGGTTGGCGACGTTGGCGCAGGCAATCAGGAGGACGAAGCTGACCGCGCCCATCAGCAGCAGGACGAGCGTCTGGTTGCTGCCGGAAATCCGTTCTTCCACCGAGACCAGCAGGATGCCGTGGTTGGTGCGGCCGTCATCCTTGAACGCTTGCGCCACCCGCTCGATTTCCCCCTGTGCCTGCTCAAAATTGACGCCAGGTTTAAGGCGCGACACAACGGTAAGATAGTGAGAACCGCGAGAAGTTGTGTTTCGCGTGAGGCGCAGCGGCAGCCAGATTTCATTGCTCCCACTGCGGCGGAACTCCCGCGGGGTGTAATCCTCCATCCCCTGGGGAAGCACCCCGACAATGGTGGTGCTTTCGCTGTTAACCTGAATAATTTTCCCCACGATACCGGGGTCGCTGCCATAGCGGCGCTGCCATAGAGAGTGGCTCAAAAGAGCGACGCGTTCAGAGTTCACATCATCGTCGGCCGCCTCAAGTGTGCGGCCCAGCAGCGGCTGGATATGGAGAATGGAAAGCAGGTTGGGGGTCAGGCGGACGGAAGTCACCCGTTCGGGCTGGCCGTTCCCGGTCAGGGTAATGTCGGGCCGCCAATAGGCGCCGGTGTCTTCGAAGATCTGTTCCTGCTCCTGCCAGTCGAGAAACTCGTGGTAGGAACCGGGCAGGTCGCGCAGTTGCGGCTGGATGTCGCGCACGAAGACCAGCCGGTCCGGTTCCGAGTAGGGCAGCGGCTGGAGCAGCACTGTGTTGACTATGCTGAACATCGCCGTGGTGGCGGCAATCCCCAGCGCCAGCGTGAGTATGGCTACCGCGGTGAAGCCGGGGGTCTTCTTGAGGGTGCGAAACCCGAACCGAATGTCATGCCAGATTGTTTCCATGCCGGTGTCTCCCGTTTCGAAGGATTATTGATTCTCATCGCTTTGGACGAGTGAAAACCCGAAAGGTTAGTCCTTGCAAGCAAAGTTTTCCTGCTTGGTCATTCTGCCCGCAGAGCGATGATGGGGTCCACGTTGGCGGCCCGCCGCGCCGGAATCCAGCAGGCCAGCAGCGCCACGGCCAGCAGCAACAGCGTGATGCCCGCATAGGTAACTGGATCGTTGGGAGTGACGCCGAAGAGCTGATTTGCCAGAAACCGGTTCAAGATCAATGCGCCGACCGTCCCCAGTGCAATGCCGGTCAGGGCCAGCGATAACCCTTGCCGGAGGACCATGCGGAGCACCTGTCCGTTCTGCGCACCCAGCGCTTTGCGGATGCCGATTTCGTGAACGCGCTGGCTCACGGCGTAAGCGATGACGCCGTAGGTTCCAATCGCCGCCAGCA
>CBDUYQ010000323.1:0-2018 GCA_965371475.1 uncultured bacterium | reverse complement strand
TCGCGGGCGACGCGCTCGATGGCATCGGGGTCGGTTTTGAGTTCCTTGATCTCTTCGGTCAGGCGGCGGTTTTCGTTTTCGAGGCTTTCGACCTTCTCTTCCAGCTGGTCCGCCTCGGCCTGCTGTTTTTGCCGATCCATGTACCCGCCCGGGCCGAAAACGGTGTGGACCACCAGCGCCAGCAGACCCAGTCCCACCATCACAACAAAAAACTTCAACCACGGAGAGGCAGTTTCATGCACCGGCATGGACGGTTACTCCAGTAAAAACTTCCTGGCTGATTCTACCAGAGCGGCGGTCTCTTGTTCCGAGTGCGACTCGGCATAGCAGCGGACAACCGGCTCGGTGCCGGAAGGACGCATCATCACCCAAGCGTCGTTTTCCAGAAAAAGCTTAAGGCCGTCGGCGCGGTCCACTTTGACTACCGTGCGGCCGTCGAGGGCGTCCGGGTCGTTCTGGATGCGCTTGAGGGCCTCCTGCTGCACTTTCGGGGCAAGGTGGAGGTTAGCGCGGACGGGGTAGTATGCCCCCACACGGGAGAACAGGTCAGCTAACTGCTGCGTCAATGGTTTGCCGCGCGCGGCCACCATCTCAGCCACCAGCAGGCAGGCGAGAATACCGTCCTTTTCGGGCACGTGGCCATAGATACTCAGCCCCGCGCTCTCTTCGCCGCCGAGAGTTATTTTGTCTTCCTTGATTAACTCGCCAATGTATTTGAACCCTACCGGGGTTTCGTGGACCTTTGCGTTGTGGTGCTTTGCCACTGCATCAACCAGGTGGGTGGTCGCTACGCTGCGGGCAACGGCGCGGGGCCAGTCCGGCCGGGTCTCAAAGAGATAGTCGATCAGCAGGCCAATAATGTGGTTGGGAGAGATGAAGGTTCCATCCCCGTCGAGTATGCCGAAGCGGTCGGCATCGCCGTCGCAGGAGAGGCCCACCGCCGCGCCCTTTTCTTTGACCAGGGAGCGCAACCCGGAAAGGATTTCATTGCTGGGCTCCGGGGGATGTCCGCCAAAAAGTACGTCGCGGTGGGTGTGGAGAGAAAAGACTTCCACGCCCAGGTCCGCCAAAAACTTATCCAGATAGCCGGAGGCGGCGCCGTAGAGCGGGTCGAAACCCAGACTGATACCGGACTGCTGGATGGCCTTGGTGTCCACTTTGGTTGCCAGTGTCCCGAGGTAAGCTGGAGCAGGATCGATGGCTTCGAGCTTCGCTTCGTCCAGCTTGCCGGCGTTCACGCCGTTGGTCAGGTGCTTGGCTGCCAGAGTTTCCAGTTCTTTGGTCACATTCTTGAGGGCGGGGGCGCCGTCGGCGGTGGAGAACTTCAGTCCGTTGTATTCCGCCGGGTTGTGGCTTGCGGTGAAATTGATCGCCCCGTCAGCTTTTCGCAACAGGACTTCATGTGCGATCGCCGGTGTGGGCGTCGGGTGCTGGCAAAGAAAACAGTGGATGCCTTGCGAGGTCAGAATGGCGGCGGCTTCGCGGGCAAATGTGTCCGAGAGGAACCGGGGATCGAATCCGATAACCAGGCTGGGCTGGCCGGGGTTCTGCTGTTTGACGTAGCCGGCAATGGCAGCGGTGACGGCCCACACACCTTCGAAGGTGAAGTCGTCGGCGAGGAGGCCGCGCCAGCCACTGGTCCCGAAGGTAATCTGCTTGAGTGGCATGCACGGGTATTGTATCGTGGAGATACGCCCCGCGGCAATGTTTTGCGCCGGGCGGAGAGGCATGACCGATAAAATTGTTGTGTTGGTAACGGCCGGTTCCGAGGAGGAGGCGGAGCGGATTGCGCGGGCGCTGGTGGAGAAACGTCTGGCCGCCTGCGTCAACCTCGTCAACTCTGTGCAATCGGTCTATCGCTGGGAGGGGAAGGTAACCAAGGATTCGGAAGTCCTGCTGGTTATCAAGACTTCCCGGGCTTTGTTTGCGAAGGTTCGCCACGAGGTCGAGAACATCCACAGCTACCATGTGCCGGAGGTCATCTGCCTGCCGATAATCGACGGCTCGGCGAACTACCT
>CBDUYQ010000322.1:0-2025 GCA_965371475.1 uncultured bacterium | reverse complement strand
AGAACGCGGGGATGTCCTGCGTGCTTTTCACAAGAGAGAGTGCCCGGCGCAACGGGTTGGGCAGGCGGGTCCTCTTCGGGTGGCGTATCTGCTGGCCGGGCCTGCCAGACGCGCAGCCGCTCGCCGCGAAAATGTGTGAAGGCGCCCGGCCAGGGTTGCAGCCCCCGGATCCGGTTGTAGATTTCCTTTGCGGTCAGATTCCAGTCCAGCAGGCCGTGTTCTTTTTTCAGACTCGGAGCTTTGGTGGCCAGCGAGTGGTCCTGAGGAATGGGCCGGAGTGTTCCCGCTTCGAGTTGCTGGAGCGTTCGGACCATCAAGTCTGCGCCGACGGCGGAGAGTTTTTCACTGAGGGTTGGCGTGGTGTCTTCCGGGGTGATGGGCGCTTCTTCTTTGAGAAAGACCGGGCCGGAATCAAGCCCTTCATCAATTTGCAGGGTGGTCACGCCGGTTACGTGCTCGCCGCGAACTATCGCCCACTGAATCGGCGCCGCGCCGCGGTAGCGCGGCAGCAGAGACGCGTGGAGGTTTATCCAGCCGAGTTGGGGAATTGCCAGCAGGGTGCCGGGGATAATTTCTCCATAAGCGACAATCACCACGGCGTCGGGCTGGTGCGTGGCCAGGATTCTCTCTCCGGCTTCGCCGCGGAGTTTTTCCGGCTGTTCGACTAGCAGGCCGAGTTCCTCGGCTGCGATTTTGACTGCGGGGGGGGTGAGCTTCAGTCCCCGTCCGCGCGGCCGGTCGGGTTGCGTGACCACCAAAGCGATGTCGTGCCCGGCGCGATGCAGCGCCCGGAGCGTCGGCACGGCGAATTCGGGCGTTCCGGCAAAGACTATCTTCATCGTGCCTACTGTAACGCGATTGCCGGGGAGAGGGACAGGGAAGGCGGGTTTACCACTCGCCGGCTTTGCGCAGCTTGCGAATCTTGCGCCGGATGCCTTCGCGTTTAAGGAAAGACAGGTGGCGGATAAAAAGGGTGCCGTGCAGGTGGTCCACCTCGTGGCAGAAGGCGCGGGCCAGCAGGTCTTCGCCTTCGTAGGTATGCCATTCGCCTTTGAGGTCCTGGGCGCGGACTTTCACCCGCTGTGGACGTTTAGCCTCAGCGGTAAAGCCGGGAATGCTCAGGCAGCCCTCCTCACCGGTCTGCGTGCCTTCCTCTTCGAGGATTTCCGGGTTTGCCAGGACTATTTTTTGGTCAGGGTCTTCACCCGTAGTGATATCGACCACTGCGAAGCACATCGACTTGCTCACCTGTGGCGCGGCCAAGCCGACGCCTTGGGCGGCGTACATGGTCTCGAACATGTCGGCGGCCAGTTGGGCCAACTCGTCGTTAAACTCCGTCACCGGAGCGCCTTCCTGCTCCAGCGCCGGGTCGCCGTATTTAACTATTGTATAAATCATCTGTGTGTATCCGTGGTTTCAAAAGTCCTGGAGTTGTTGTTGGTAGGCGTGGAAGTTGCGCAGGGCCTCTTCCAGGGTGTCGCCGCCGAACTTCTCTCGCACGGCGCGGGTCAGAGTCAGGGCGACCATGGCTTCGCCGATGACCCCGGCGGCGGGCGCCACACAGACGTCGGAACGTTCGTAGGCGGCTTGGACCGCTTCTTTGGATTCGAGGTCGACTGAGGCCAGCGGCCGCCGCAGCGTAGAGATTGGTTTGAGGTAGCCGCGGACGATAACGTCCTCCCCGTTGGTGATGCCGCCTTCCAGGCCGCCGGCATGATTCGTGGGCCGGGTAAAGCGCTTGGCTGTGGCGTCGTAGCCGATTTCATCATGCACATCGGAACCGAACGACGTTGCCCCCTTGACCCCGTTACCAATCTCGACCGCCTTGACGGCCTGAATAGAGAGGACCGCCTGTGCAAGCTGGCCGTCGAGTTTCTCGTCCCACTGGGCGTGCGAGCCCAGCCCCGGAGGGGTGTTGTGAGCCACCACTTCAAAAATGCCGCCGAGCGAGTCGCGCTCTTCGGTGGCGTGGTCCACCAGCGCCTTCATTTTTTCTTCCAGCGATTTGTCTGCACAGCGGAAGGG
>CBDUYQ010000321.1:0-2027 GCA_965371475.1 uncultured bacterium | reverse complement strand
TGCAGGCGGGATTGGGCGTCCAGACCTACTACCCCATCAGCCCGGCCACGGACGAAAGCGTGTACCTGGAACTGCACATGGATGAGCAGAACCTTGTGGTCTTGCAAACCGAGGATGAAGTTTCCGCCATCGACGCCGCGGTCATGGCCGCGCACGGCGGGGCACGCGCTTCGACTTCGACCTCCGGCCCCGGCTTTGCCCTGATGCCGGAAGGCATCGGCTGGGCCGCCATCACCGAGGCGCCCGGTCCGGTCCTGTGCAACTACCAGCGCGGCGGGCCCTCTACCGGCCTGCCCACACGGCAGGAGCAGGGCGACCTGCGCTTTGTCCTGCATGCCGGCGCGGGCGACTTCCCCAAGATTGTGATGACGCCGGGCGACATGGAAGAGATCTTTTTTGATACGTTCGATGCTTTTAACTATGCCGACCGCTACCAAGTGCCCGTGCTGATACTCTACGACCGCCACCAGGCCGCCATGTACACCACCGTGCCGGCCTTCGACACCAGCCAGCTCAAGATCGACCGCGGCAAGTACTTCGACCCGTCCCAACACAACGGGGAACCCTTTATGCGGTACCAGTTCACTGACGACGGCATCAGCCCGCGCTCTCACCCCGGCCAGGAAGGCGGAGTGTTCTGGTCCACCAGTGACGAGCACGACCAGGCCGGCCACATCACCGAAGGAATCGGCAATCGCATCGAGATGATGAAGAAGCGGATGGGCAAACTCGCCTTAATAGCCAAAGAGATTCCCGCAGAAAAGAAGTTTAACTTTATCGGGAAGAAGAAAGCTCCGGTCACGGTTCTCTGCTGGGGCTCGACCAAAGGCGCCGTGGTGGATGCGCTCAAGAAACTCGACCCGGCGGGCGAGAACTACAACTGCATTCATTTTCGCATTGTGCATCCCTTCCCCGAGGAGACGATGGAAATTCTTGCGGGCGCCTCCAAGATTGTCAGCATTGACGGCAGCTTCTCGCCCCAGATTGCGCAGGTGGTCCGCGAAAAGACCGGCATCTGGGCCCACCACCGGGTAATCAAGTACGACGGCCGGCCCTTCTCGGAAGACGAGATTGTGCTGGCACTGGAGAAAGCCACCGCGGACGGACCGGAAGAGATCATCCTCTCGGAAAGCAAAATCATCGAAGACCCGGAGTACGGTCGCAAGCTGGTTTACGAATTGGTGGAGCTGCGCGAGAAAAGCCCGAAGATGAACGGCCCAATGGTGCCGCTGCCGCCGGGCTACAACCGCTAGGCCCACAGGAGAAAGGCAAGGAGCAAGAGCAATCATGGCAACCGCCACAACCAAGCAGTTATTTAATATTAAGAGCTACAAGGAAAACATCCACAACGACTGGTGCCCCGGTTGCGGGGACTTCGGCATAGTCACGGCGTTACAAATGGCGCTGACCAAACTCCAGATTCCGCCGCACAGAGTGGCGGTCATCAGCGGCATCGGCTGCGCAGCCAAGACGCCGCATTACATGGGCACCTACGGCTTCCACACGCTGCACGGGCGGATTGTCCCTTCCGTCACCGGCCTTAAAATGGCCAACCCGACACTGACGATAATCGGCACCGGGGGCGACGGCGATGCCTATGCCATCGGCGGCGGGCACTACCTGAACGGCGGGCGGAGGAACCTGGACTTCACCTACCTGATTTTCAACAACAACGTCTATGCACTCACCAAGGGCCAAGGCTCCCCCACTATCGGCAAGGGCGAAAAAACCAAGTCGATGCCGGAGCCTTCCATCATGAACGCCATCAACCCGGTGACGTTGGGGCTGGCCTGCGGCTACACCTTCGTGGCGCGCGGGTACGCGCTGGATGTGAAGAACCTGGCGGACATCATCGTGCAGGCCATCCAGCACCGGGGCAGTTCGCTTGTCGATATCCTGCAAACCTGCCCGGCCTATAACGACCTGCACACCAAAACCTGGTACGAAGGCAAGAAACCCGGCCAGGACGGCAAGTCCCCGCTCTACCGCCTGGAGGAAGACTACGATCCCGTGGTGAAGGACTCGGA
>CBDUYQ010000320.1:0-2060 GCA_965371475.1 uncultured bacterium | reverse complement strand
AGGCTCCGGCGGGGTGGCCGCAGGGCAAGCAATCAAGCAGTTTGCTAATGGAGAAAAGTATGTTTGAACGAGATCTTTTGAAAAACCAGACAATATTCATCACCGGCGGCGGCACCGGGCTGGGGCGTTCGATGGCGTTACGGTTCGCCGGGCTGGGCGCCAACATCTTCCTGACCGCCCGCCGGGAAGACCCCCTCAAAGAAACCTGCGAGGAGGTCCGCAAGCTCGGCGCCGGGGCCGCCTACCACCCCGGCTGCGACGTGCGTGACTACGCCGCCGTAGAAGAGGCCGTCGCCAAAGCATACGAAGCTTTCGGTTCGGTGACGGTGCTGGTCAATAATTCCGCCGGGAATTTCATCTCCCCCACCGAGCGGCTCTCACCCAACGCCTTTAACGCCGTCATCGGCATCGTCTTGAGCGGCACCTTCCACTGCACCCTCGCCCTGGGGAAAAAATGGATCGGGTCCAAACAACCGGGCACGGTGCTCAACATCCTGGCCACCTACGTCTGGACCGGTTCCGGGTTCGTTGTGCCTTCGGCCTGCGCCAAGTCGGGCGTACTGGCTCTGACGCGCTCGCTGGCGGTCGAGTGGGCGCGGCACAAGATTCGCCACGTGGCGATTGCGCCCGGCCCCTTCCCCACCGAAGGCGCGTGGTCGCGCATCAGCCCCAGCAAAGACTGGGAGAAGAAACACACCCGAAAGCATCCCCTGGGCCGCTTCGGTGAACACGATGAGTTGACCAACCTGGCCGCGTTCCTCATCAGCCCGCAGGCTGCCTACATCAACGGCGACTGCGTCACGATTGACGGCGGCCAGTGGTTGCAGGGCGGCGGCGAGTTCAACGACCTGCTCGACATCCCCGGCGAAGCGTGGGATGAAATGGAAAAGGCGCGCAAGGCGGAAAAGAAAGCCGGCCAGTAATATCCGATTAACCCAAGAGATCCTTCGTCCGCCGCGGCGGACTCAGGATGACAACTCCTGTGGTTGACAAAGGACGGGGGCATCGCGTAGCTTCCTGAAATCATCGGTTTTTTGTGGAAGGAGAATATGCCCGCTCGCATCGTAACCCTGCTGACCGACTTCGGCGTGACCGACTTCTACGTCGGCGCGATGAAGGGCGTCATCCTGGGCGTCAACCCGGAAGCCCAAATCACCGACATCAGCCACAACGTTAATCCGTTCGACATCCTCGACGCAGGCTATACACTCTCCAAGGCCTACTCCTACTTCCCCACCGGCACCGTCCACATGGTGGTGGTCGATCCCGGTGTAGGCTCGCAGCGGCGGCCCATCGTCGCCCGCGGCGGTAACCACTACTTCCTTGCGCCGGATAACGGTGTGCTCAGCTTCATCTACCCGGAGCAGGAAACGCTCGAAGTGCGCGAAATCACTGCCGAACACTACTTCCGCTCTCCTGTAAGCAACACCTTCCACGGACGCGATATCTTTGCCTCCGTGGCGGGCTGGCTCTCCAAAGGCGTCGAAACGGAAAAGTTCGGCGAGCCGATTGAAGACTACGTCAAACTGGCCGTGCCCAAAGCCCAGAAGGTCAGCGAAAAACAGTGGAAGGCCGTAGCCATGAAGATCGACCGCTTCGGCAGCGTGGTGACCAACCTCTCGCCCGCCGACTGCCCCGCCCTCTTCGCCGACCCCACTCCGGGCTTCCGGATTACCATCAACGGCAAAGCGGTCACGAAACTCTGCAAGCACTACACCGAAGGGCAGAAGGGCGAAGTCTTCGCCATCCTCGGCAGCTCCGGCCAGTTGGAAATCTCCGCCAACCGCGCCGCCGCCGCCCAAGCCCTGGGCGCTAAACGCGGCAACGAAGTCATCCTCGACCTCGCCTAACTCGTACCGAAAAGAGTGCGGAGTTTGTCCCGTCAACGGTAGGGCACCCGCGTTCCGTCAGGGCACGGCTTTAGCCGTGCCAGAGATCTCTAACACTTTAAGATGGGCTTTAGCCCCTGAGGTCATAAACCTCAGCGGTTAAAACCGCCTTTAGGGGATCACACGAAACGGCACGCTTAAAAGCGTGCCCTGACAAAAACTGTTTCTATC
>CBDUYQ010000319.1:0-2061 GCA_965371475.1 uncultured bacterium | reverse complement strand
TTCGACGGGCTGAACCTGCTGTTCCTGAACGGGGTTTTCTTCGGGCCCAGCCACTAGCGCGGCTGACAGCCAGGAGCACGGGGATACACGGCGGGTTTGCTAGCGGTGGACAGCAAGCAGGCGGCCGGTCTCGAACTCCCAGAGGACGAGCACCTGGGTGCGTTTGTCTTCGCCCACGCCGAGCAGTTTGGTCCCGTCGGGGCTCTGGCGGACGAAGTAGAGCACGCCGACTTCCGGCGGCGGCTCGAACACGCGCAGGGCTTCGGCGGTAGCGGTGGAATAGAGCGCCGCTATACGGAAGGGCCAGCCCAGCGCCAGCACACCTTTCCCGTCGCGGGTGAACTCCATGGCGTAACCCGCGCGGCTCCAAACCTCTTCTCCGGTATCGTCGAGCAGGACAACTTCAGACTCTTCTGCGCGCACCCGGGTCAAAAGAATGCGGCGGCCGTTGGGGGTCAAATCCTGGACTTCCTGTTGCACCGGTTGGTTTTTTTCGCCGTCCGGAGCAGGAGAAAATTCCTGTGCGATCACGAGCTGCCCGTCTTCGACAATATCGAGCAGCACGGCGCTCCCGTCGGCAAAGGCAGCCAGCAGCCTTGTGCCGCCGGCGGAAAACCTCAGGAGAGCGGATGTGACAGAAGCTTCCGGTTCCCACTCCCCCACAAGCTCTCCGGCTTCGAGAGCCCAGAGCAGAACTTTTCCCTTGTGTGTTCCCGCGGCCAGCCGCTGGCCGTCCGGGGCCCAGGCAAGAGCGGTGACGGTTTCACCTTCCGGCGGCCAGATCTGCACTTCCGGGTTGAGCCTGGGGTAGCTGCGCAGTTCAATTACATTGCCGCGGGCCAGCGCCAGGGTTTTGCCACCGGGGCTGATAGCAAAGTTATCTCCATAGCGGTCAAGCAACTCTTCTTCCCCGCTATCGAGATCAAACCGCGCCAGCAGACCGCCGGACGCAACAAGGACCTTACCGTCGGGCGCCCAATCGACCACTGGCGGGCTACTCCCCGGGCTCTGCGCGGAGAGAAGTAACGCCACCGCAACAGCCATAAGAACCGTTGTAGCCGTCCACGCCGTTGTTATCTTTCGGAAACACATAGGGAAAGAGTGTATCGCACGGGGGAGGACCGCACTACCGTACAGCCACGCTTCCGGCCAGCGCCGCTTGCGCCTCTTCGCGGGGCCAGCGGAAAAGACGCGCCAACTGCGGCGGCGAGACCTTGGGGTAGTGCTTGCGGTACTGCCCGGCAATGTGGCGACGGGCCTCTTCCGGCGAAAGTTTCGCCGCCGTGCGTACCGCCTTGGGAAAGGCTCGCGGGGTGAGTTGATAGACGGCGCTTTGCCAAGCCCGGGTTTCGGCCTGGGCGCCGAAGTGCGTAACCATCAGGCGCGCCTGCAACTCCGCCATCGCGCGCTTGAAACGCAGGTTGCCGCGTTTGGATCCCCAGCCGAGGCTGTAGCGCAGTTCCAACGTCCCCCGCGGGCCGCTTTCCTGCAATTCAGCAGCCACGGTGCGGGCATCGGCGGTGATGCGTCCGGCGCGGTAGAGCCGCTCGTAGGCGCCGCCGTCATTCCGGCTGGGGTGGTTTCCTTCCAAACAGTAGAAACAGGCGAGGAGTTGTGGCGAAAGAAAAAGGCCGCGCCCGCGAAAGTATTTGCCGTACCACGCCAGCCGTTTGCGCGGCAGCTCATCCTTCCACTTCCAGACGCGCAGGAAATCGTCACTCCAGTCCGTGCGTGGGTTGTAGCTGCGCAGCTTCCGGTCTGTCGCCTCCTCAATCAAGCTGGGCAGCAGCACCCCCTTGTTGGGAAACAGAAGACAAAACCCGAGGCGGTCGATGGCTTTCCCGGCCTGGGCAAGCGTACGGATGCGCGGCATGGGCGCTACCCGGCAGGGTTGAAGGAGCCCTGGCGGTAGCCTTCGCAGTCGAGGGTGACGAACTTGAAGCCGAGAGCTTTGAATATGTCGGTAAACTTCGCGGTCATCTCCGGGGTGAGGGCGCGGGGGAGTTCACCGGGCGCAATTTCAATGCGGACAAGTTCTCCATGGTAGCGCGCCCGGACTTT
>CBDUYQ010000318.1:0-2066 GCA_965371475.1 uncultured bacterium | reverse complement strand
GAGCCGATGTCCATCCAGTTGCGCTACCTGCAAACGCTTACCGAAATCGGCGCCGAGCACAACACCACGGTGGTCTTCCCGATTCCGATAGATTTGATTTCCTCCTGGCTGGAGGGAAAGGCAAAAGAAAAGAAGAAATAAAAGTTAACCCAGGAGTCCAAACGCATGGCACGAGGCGGACAGCGGGAACTGATACTGGAGCAGCGCCACCTGTTGGGGGTGTTTTTCGGCATAGTGCTGCTGGCCGCCATTGCCTTTGCTTCCGGGTTTGTCATCGGGCGCAAACGTGGCGAGGAAGAGGCCGCTGTGCAGTATGCCTCGGTGGCGGCAGCCATGCAGAAGCCCGAGGCCGAGAAGGGTGAGGGTGCAGGCCCCAAGGCCAAGGACCTGAGCTTTTTCAAGAGCGTCGAACAGAAGCCTGCTGCGGCTTCGAGAACGGCAGCCGCCAAACCGCCTTCTTCCAAGCCCGTGCCCCCGCCCCCTTCCTCCAGGCCTGTTGCCAAACCCGCAGCGTCTTCCGCCAAACTGGCCAAGCCGGCCTTTCTGCAGGTGGGAGCATTTTCCGAAGAGGCGCAGGCGCGCAGTTTGGCCAGCCGGCTGGAGAAACTGGGTTTTTCTGCGCGGGTGCAACAACCTGCCTCCGACAAACTCTACCGGGTTCTGGCCGGGCCGTACGAGTCAGAAGACCTGGTTGCGTCCGCCCAGCGCCGGTTGGAGTCGCACGGCTTCCGTCCGCTGCGGCGCTGAGCTCAGGCCATGCTGGCGTCTCCTGCGAGGAACCCTTTTGCCCTGGCGCTGGCCAGCGGGCTGCTGCTGGTAGTTTCTTTCCCCGACTCCGACTGGAATTTGCTGGCATGGTTGGCGCTGGTTCCGCTGTTTGCCGTATGCACACAGCCGCATGGCCGGGTCAAACTGTTCCTGCTGGGCTACCTGACGGGTGTGGTTTTCTTTGCCGGGTCGTGCCCGTGGATTTACACCGTCATGCGGGAGTACGGCCAGCTTTCTATGATGGCGGCCGGGTGGGTGTTTTTGGTATTTCTTCTTGGGTTTGCCGTTTTCGTGGCCGTGTTTGCGTTACTGGCCGGGGAACTCTCGCACCGCTGGCGCCTGAATGCTCTCTACCTGTTTCCGTTTGTTTGGGTGGCGATGGAGTGGGGCCGCAGCTACATCCCCTTCGGGGGTTTTATCTGGAACCCGCTCGGGAACGCGCTGGTGGACTATTCCGGCTGGACCCAGCCGGCAACCTACACCGGCGTTTACGGTCTTTCGTTTATTGTGGCCACGGTGAATGCAGCCGTGGCGGGGTTCTGGCTGGCGCCGAGCCGCCGGAAGGGGTGGCAACTTGGCGCCGTGGCCGGGGTGCTGGCGCTAACGGCTTTTCTGGGAACAAGGCTGCCGATGATTCCGCAGACGCACAATGTTGTCCTGGTGCAGCCCAACCTGCCGCAGCAGACATCGCCCGATCCCGAGTGGTCGAGGCGGAACCGGGAGGAGCTTGCACAGTTGGAGAAACTGACCGGCGATGTAGTACGCGGCCTGACCCCGGCGCATCCGCCGCTGGTAATCTGGCCAGAGTTGCCTGTGGCGCTCTACTACCACCATGATCCGGTCCTGCGCGCGCGCTTTGCGGAACTGACGCAGAGCATGCAGAGTTATTTCATTACAGGGATTGTTGACTTCCACCCCGACCGCGCCGCGCCGCCCCCGGAAGGGGAACAGGTACAGCGTTACCCTTACAACAGCGCAATCCTGCTGGCGCCCGACGGAGCCTTCGTAGGGCAGTATGATAAAATTCACCTGGTACCGTTCGGCGAGTACTTGCCGTGGGCCAATGTGCTGGGCTTGGCGGGTTCGCTGGTGCAGGAGGTTGGCGGCTTTCACGCCGGCGAGACCTGGTCGGTTTGGCCCACCGGGGATGGGCGCGTATCGGTTTTTATCTGCTACGAAGCAATTTTTCCCGGACAGGTTCGGAAGTATGTGGACCGCGGCGCGACGGTGCTGGTGAATATCTCCAACGACGGGTGGTTCGGCGATTCCGCCGCTCCCGCCCAGCACCTGAACATGGC
>CBDUYQ010000317.1:0-2076 GCA_965371475.1 uncultured bacterium | reverse complement strand
CCGGCCATGAAGGTCACGCGGCTGGAATAACTTCCCAGGTCGATGGGCGTCCGCTCGGTGTCGGCAACGACTATCTCCACCTGCTCGAAGGGGATGCCGAGTTCCGCCGCCACCAGTTGCTTCTGCACGGTGTCCGACCCCTGGCCGATTTCCGACGCCCCGCTCCAAATCGTCACCGTGCCGTCGCGCTCGGCGGTAATCTTGATGGTGGTGTGCGGCATTTGCGAGCGCACAATCGGGTTAGCGGCGCCGGAAACATAGTGGCTGCAAGCCGTGCCCACCCCTTTCCCGTAGGGCAGCTTGCCGTGCTTGTCTTTCCAGCCCGACTCGCGCTCGACTACTTCCAGGCACTCGGGCAAACCGTAGCTGGTGACGCGCAGCCGGTTGGGGGTAAAACACGGCGGCTTCAGCAAGTTGGCCTGGCGGACCTTGAGCGGGTCGAGCCCGAGTTCCGCGCTTATCATGTCGAGCAGCGATTCGAAGGCAAAACGGGTGTTGACCGTTCCGTGGCCGCGCATCGCGCCGCAGGCCGGTTTGTTGGTCAGCACGCGGTAGCCGTCGAACTTCATGTTGGTGATTTCGTAGAGCGCGCCGATAAGCTGGCCGGAATACAGAATCGTCACAGGCCCGAAACCGCAGTAAGCGCCGCCGTCTTGCACGATGCGGGCCTCGACGGCGGTAATCTTGCCGTCCTTTTTCAGACCTATCTTCAAGTCGATGACCTGCTCTGGGCGGCCGCGGTGTGCCAGGAACACCTCTTCGCGGGTGTAGGTGACCTTGACCGGACGCTCCGCCTTTTTCGAGAGGCAGGCGGCGATGATTTCAATCGGTATCGGTTCACTCTTGGCGCCGAAGCCTCCGCCGACCAACGGCTTGATGACGCGGACCTGCTCCATCGGCATCTCCAGCACGTTCGAGAGCGTGCGGTGGAGGTAGTACGGCACCTGGGTGGAAGACCAGACGGTCATCTTGCCGCTTTCAAAACTTGCCAGAGTGGAGTTGGGCTCCATGGCGGCGTGGTTGACGCCGGCGCAGACGAAGCGGTGTTCCTTAACCAAAGCGGCTTCGGCAAAACCGGCTTCGACGTCGCCGAAGTTGTGGTGGTACTCCTTCTCGATGTTGTTGGGCCGGGCCTCGTGGATCCAGTTATCCGCGGCCTTCATCGACTCTTCGCCGTCGAAGTACGCGGGAAGGACTTCGTAGTCCACTTCGATTAACTCGAGTGCCGCGCGGGCTACCTCTTCGGTTTCGGCGGCCACGGCGGCGACGTGATCGCCCACGTAGCGCGCCTTATCGACGCAGAGGGCGTTCTCGTCGTGCCCGATGGGGAGGACACCGTACTTGTTGGGGAACTCTTGACCTGTGACCACGGCAACCACGCCGGGCAGGGCCTCCGCTTTGGATGCATCAATCGACTTGATACGCGCGTGCGGGTGCGGGCTGTGGAGGATTTTGCCGGTCAACATCCCCGGCAGGGTCATGTCATCGGTATAGACACCGCTTCCGGTGGCCTTGAGCGGGGCGTCCACCATGGGGACGCGCTTGCCGATAGTAGAAGTGGAGGAACGTCCCACGCCCGCCTACCTCCCCGCCGCCGGAACCTTCTGGAGCTTCTTCACGGCGTGAGTAATCGACTGGTACATCTGCTCGTAGCCGGTGCAGCGGCAGAGGTTGCCGGAAATGGCCTGGGCGATCTCTTCGCGCGAGGGGTCGGGGTTGCGGTCGAGCAGCGCCTTGGCGCTCAGTATCACGCCGGGGGTGCAGAAGCCGCACTGCGCGCCGCCTTCCAGGCAATAACCTTCCTGCAGGGGATGCATCTCTTCCGGTGTCCCCAGGCCTTCGATGGTGGTGATCTCGGCGTCCTGGTAGGAGGCGGCCAGCATGACGCAGGAGAGCATCGGCGTGCCGTTGACCAGCACGGTGCAGGCGCCGCAACTGGAGTCGTCACAGCTGCATTTGGTCCCGGTCAGGCGCAGGTCCTCGCGCAGGACTTCCAACAGGGTTTTGCTGGGAGGGACTTCCGTATCACGACGTTCCCCATTGACCTTGAGGTGGATTGGTTCATCCAAAATTATT
>CBDUYQ010000316.1:0-2080 GCA_965371475.1 uncultured bacterium | reverse complement strand
CCGTGGACGCGGGCGATGCCGTCGCCGACCGAGATGACCGACCCGACCTCTTCGACCGCTACCGCCTGGTCGTAGTTCTCGATCTGCTGCCGGAGAAGTTTGGTAATCTCATCGGCTTTGATCTGCGCCATGGTGTTTCCTCCCTCGTTGCAATTCCGTTATTGTTTGGCCAGTTGCGTTTCCAGCCGCCGCAACTGTCCGCGCAGCGAACCATCATAAATTGTGCTGCCCATGCGGGCGACCGCGCCGCCCAAAATCTCTTCGTCTTTTTGGTAGCGTAGCTCGACGTCTGAGCCGGTTAAGCCAGCCAGCCGCTTCTCCAATTCTTTCTTCTGCGGGGCCTTCAGTGCCACGGCGGAGGTAATCTCCACCGGGACGATGCCCAGCCGGGCATACACCTCTTCGTCAAAACTTTCTACCATAGCGTCCAACTCCCCCAGGCGCCGGTTCTCCACCAGTATCGCCACGAAGTTGCGCAAGGTCTGGTCCCACTTCAAAGTCTTTCGCAAGGCATCAATGACGGCCAGCTTCTTTGTCAGCGGCAGCGCCGGGCTGGTCAGTATGTTGCGCAGACCGGCGTGTTCTTCCAGCAGCGTGGTAAAGGTGGTCAGGTGTTCTTTGGTCTGCTGCACGGTTTTGGCTTTCTTGGCGCCGGTCAGCTTGGCGTCAAAAAGAATCTCAGCAAGAGCGCGGGAGTAACGGCGGGCCAGGGCGCGGTTCATCGCTTACGCCCTCCCTTCCAACTGTCCGGTGAATGACTTGAATAGCGCGGCGTGGGCCTTGGCGTCGAGTTGCTTGCGCAGGTTTTCCTCCGCCAGACGGACAGCCAGTTGCGCCGAATAGGCCCGGAGTTGCAGCCCGGCGGCGCGGCGGTTGGACTCGATTTCCGATTCGGCCATCGCCGAGATGCGCTCGCCCTCCTTCTGAATCGAGGTTCGGATACGTTCGAGTTGCGCGGCCATCTCTTCGCTGGCTTCGCGGCGCAGGCGTTCGGTTTCACCTTGCAGTTGCGAAAGTTTCTGCTCGACCTGGGCGATGCGTTCCTCGGCGCTCCGTTTCTGAGTTTGTGCTTCGTCGATTTCCGAGCGGATCTCTTTCCGCATCGCGTCGAAGGCGGCCTTCAGCGGCTTGCGCCCGAAGTAAACGGCGGGGCCGAAGACGGTGAAGAAGTTTATCCACTTGAAGATGGTCTCTTGGCTGATGCCGCCATGCTCGTCTTCTTCTGTTTCGGTGGCCAGGGCGGGCAGGGCCACAAGCGCCAGGACGAGGGCCAGCAGCAGAAGAAGGGTGGCGCGGCGACTCATGCGCTCCTCCTGGTTGCCCGGCCGGAGAGAAGGGAATCGGCGATTTCCTTCGCCAGCTTCTTCGCCTGCGCGCCCAGGTCTTTCCGGGCGGTTTCCACCTCGGAGGCAATCTCCGCCTTGGCTTTCTGGATCATCTGGCTGGCTTTTTCGCGGGTGTCGGCCACCACCCGGGTGCGTTCGTCGAGCGCTTGCCGGCGGGCCTCTTCCTGTTCGCGGTAGATTTCCGCGCGGACTTCCCGGAGGGCGTCCTCGTACTCGCGGACTTTCTCCTCGGCGCGGGTCAGCATCTCGTCGGCATCTTTGCGGGCGCCGATGGTGGCGGCTTCGCGCTGCTCGAGGACGCGCTGGAACGGCGTCCAGAACGCCCAGCGCATGAAAATGATGAACAGGGTGACTATGACCGCTGTCGGCAGTGCGCCCAGCAACAACTCACCCAACTGCTGACCAATCTGATCCATTTTGCCCGCTCACATGGATTTGCCGCCCCTTCCACACCTCTGTCCCCGGGCAGCAAAGAACCTAAATTTTTAGCATAGCAGGGGTTAGGGGTCAATAAGGAGGTGTTTTCCGGGCCCCGAAAAGGGCCAAAGGACCGGAGCGCAGGACTCGTCCTTCCTGTCTGGAAGAGGTCTTTGGTACCCGCCTAATCCACCTTTACTCGTACCGGAGCGCGACCATCGGGTCCACCTTTGTCGCCCGCCGCGCCGGTATATAACACGCCAGCACCGCCACAGCCATCAGAATCAGAGACACACCGGCGAACGTCAACGGGTCGG
>CBDUYQ010000315.1:0-2099 GCA_965371475.1 uncultured bacterium | reverse complement strand
CGGGCAGGCGGTCAGCGGCGTCGAACCCAAGTGGGTGATGATGGCCCCGGTTACCGCCTACAAGAAGCTGCTGGAAAAAGTTGGCTGGAAGAACGGCGACATCGGCCTGGTCGAACTGAACGAAGCCTTTTCTGTGCAGGCCATTGCCGTCATGCGCGAACTCGAACTCGACCCCGAAAAGGTCAACGTCAACGGCGGCGCAGTGGCGCTGGGTCACCCCATCGGCGCCAGCGGCGCGCGCATCCTGGTTACGCTTTTGCACGAGATGATTCGCCGCGACGTGAAGCGCGGCGTGGCTGCACTTTGCCTCGGCGGTGGCAACGCCGTGGCGCTGGCGGTCGAGCGTTAGTTTGGTTTTGCCCTGGACACTGATTGGGCTGGCAGCGGTTGGGTTTGCCGTTTCGCTTTACTTTATGGCGGCCTACTACGGCGGCAAAGCGCCCCCGGGTATTCCGGCTGCTTTTTGCCGGCGGGAGGAGAAGAGTTGCACAACGGTTTTGAACACGCCCTATGCCCGGCTGTTGGGCATACCGAACGCCGTAGTGGGATTAGGATTCTACCTGCTGATAGGCGTCGTCGCCGGACTGGCGCTGGCGGGCGGCCTGCCACAGTGGTTATGGTGGACGGCGCTGATAACAGCAGCAGGCACGGTGGCCGCTGCGCCCTACTTAATCTGGGCGCTGGTCAGGCAGCTTAAAGTCTGGTGCGGACTTTGAATGCTCAGCCACGTCGTGAACGTGGCAATTTTGGTAACACTCTTGTTGGTACGATAGGATGTTGGCATGGCAGACAAAGACGAGATGGTGCGAGTCTGGACCGGCCTAAATCTCCTGCAGGCCAAGATGATGGAAGAAGTTCTGCGAGAGTCAGAGATTGAGGCCTTCCTGCCGGCGGAAGACGACGTTATGGAAATGCTTGGCGCCCGTACCGATTACGGCCTCTGGGTGCGTAAGGACGTTGCCGTCAGGGCGCGCATGCTCCTCGAAGAAGCAGAAGAAGAAATGAGCCAGGCGCTCGACGCTCCCGACGAGGAATCCGAAACGGTTTCAGAAGGGACAAACGACACAAAGGAGTAAAGAGGAAAAACATATGGCAGACAATCGCAAGCAGAATCTGGACTTGGCTATCTCACAGATAGAAAAGGACTTCGGCAAGGGCGCCATCATGCGCTTGGGCGATAAAGGCCCGTTGGTGGCTGCACCGGTGATATCCACCGGGACACTCTCGCTCGACGCCGCCCTCGGCGTCGGTGGCATGCCCAAGGGCCGCGTAGTGGAAATCTACGGCCCCGAGGCCGGCGGCAAAACTACCCTGGCGCTCCACATCATCGCCGAAGCGCAGAAGCGCGGCGGCATGGCCGCCTTTGTGGACGCCGAGCACGCGCTCGACCCCCTCTACGCCTCCAATCTGGGCGTGGACGTCGAAAACCTGCTGGTCTCGCAGCCCGATAGCGGCGACCAGGCGCTGGAAATCACCCAGACACTGGTCCGCTCCGGGGCGGTGGACGTGGTGGTGGTGGACTCGGTGGCTGCGCTCGTCCCGCGCCAGGAACTCGAAGGTGACATGGGCGACCCGCAGATGGGCCTGCAGGCGCGGCTGATGTCGCAGGCGATGCGGAAGCTCAAGGCGATTGTGAACAAGTCCGGCACCTGCATGATTTTCATCAACCAGTTGCGGATGAAGATCGGCGTCATGTTCGGAAACCCGGAAACCACCACCGGCGGCCGCGCGCTCAAGTTCTACGCCGATGTCCGCGTTGATGTGCGGCGCATCTCGGCCATCAAGAACGGTGACGTGATCATCGGCAGCCACGTCCGCGCCAAAGTGGTCAAGAACAAGCTGGCCCCGCCGTTCCGGCAGACCGAGTTCGACCTGATTTACGGCGAAGGCATCTCGCGGGAAACCGACCTGCTCGACCTCGGCGTCCAGCACCAGTTGGTCGAGAAGAGCGGGGCGTGGTACTCCTACAACGGCGACCGCATCGGGCAGGGCCGGGAAAACGTCCGCCTCTTCCTGCGCGAAAATGCCGACATAGCCGACAAGCTCGACGCGGCGCTGCGCGAAAAACTCGAACTGCCCGCGTCGGATTCCCTCCTGGG
>CBDUYQ010000314.1:0-2119 GCA_965371475.1 uncultured bacterium | reverse complement strand
TGCTTGCCGAGGTTGTAACGGACAACTTCAACCTTGTCCCCGATACGCACCTGCCGCAGGTTGTTCCAGTCGGTGATACCGGGCTCCTCAGACGGCTGCCTCTGCTGTGCAGCCCTTGCCTCAACCAGAGGAAGCGCCAGCAGGCAGCCCACCAGGCCGATTGTTAGGAAAAACCGTGAAGATTTCATGCCATCCTCCCAGGGCGGTCGCCCATGTACGGGAGCACAATAGGCCTCTGGGGGCTGCCAAGTAACGAGCAAACGACGAAGAAACGCCGAATTTCAGACGACGGAATGCCGAAGAACCGCCATCACAGGAGGGCCACCTCTCTGCCCTCGCCAAGTTGTTGCAAAGGAAGCCACTTTCACGCAAGTAGCCAGCGGTAAATCCCAATGAAGTTTACGATGTTGAAGGACGAGTGCAGCAGCACCAAACTGGGCTCGCGCATGCGCCAACCCGCCGTCATCCAGCAGGTGGAAGAGACGACGAAGAGCACAAAGCCCCATCCGCTGCTGGCTATGTTGACGGCAATCCACAACGCCCCCAGGATGCCCGACCCCGTTCCAATCCATTTCAACCAGGTTGTCATAGTTGCTTCCCTCTACTCGCTCCGAGTCTGCTTGACCATTTCGACCAGCACCTTGCGGCACTCATCCGGCGTGCGGGCTTCGCGCGGGAAGGCGATGCGGACGCCGTGGAAGCGGTCGCCGGTCTTGAGCCGCAGGTGGAACCCGAGCCGGTCCACGGCGGTCATGCTCGCCTCCTCCGTCTCTTTGGTATCCTCCGTACCGAAGCGCCGGGCGAGCTGCACCATCGAGTCGGCGTGGTCGGCGTTCATGTGGTCGATGATGCCCTGGCGGTGCTCGGCGAGCGGGTCGGGCTCGGCGGCCCGGTAGTCTTCCGCCGTCACCCAGCCCATCACGCCGAAGCCGCCGACAAAGTAGAGGTCGTTCACCTCGAGACGGTAGAAGGAGAAGTCGTCGAAATCGACCCAGTAGGAGGCGTTAGAGTAGGCGGCCAGATAGCGGGTGCGGACGTCTTCCAACTCGGCTTTGTTTTCCTTATCCACCTTGCGGGCCTCGCCCAGCAGCGTCACCCGGCCCGCCCCGAGCGCGTCGTCGGGTGTGCTGGCTTCGGTCACCAGCAGGCTGGCGCGGGCGTCCGCTTCGATGTTCTGCGTGTGCATGGCCATCGTGCTGATGAGGAAGAGCGGCTGGCCGCGCTGGTCCAGCCCGTAGGGCGAGACCGAGCCGAAGGGCGTTCCGGCCTGCTTGAGTGAAACGGTGGAAAGCGTTCCCAACCTCCCTAAGTGGACGAGCGTCTTGGCCCGCTCGGCGTAACTCGGCTCCGGTATGGGAGGTTCGCTCGTACTTGGCCCCGGCCCGGCGTGCTGCCTCGGTTTTTCAGACATAGTATGATTCCCCTTTGGTTATTATTTCGCTTATTACTTTGCCCTGCTCCCCCACCGGTCAATATCGGCAGATGAACCCCAATAGTACAACGGATTGCGGCAGGCTATTCCAGAAGGTGAAGGTCAGAGGGAGGCGAGGACGACCAGGTTGAGGACGACGACCAGGAAGATCAGACTGAGGGCAATTACGCTGAAGATGCGGCCGTCACCCAGAAGCGAATCGCGCGTTTCCGTGCTGATACAGAGCGCGCCCAGTGCTGCGATCACGGGGGTCCAGAGCAGTGTGGGGAGCAGGCCCGGACGGTCGGCAATAATCTCGCGGACGGGCCCGACCCACTCGGCGGGCAGGTAGGGTTGAACCAGGCTGGCAATCCCCAGCACAAGCGAGAGAATCAGCAGCACCCGCGCCATCTTCATCTCCCACTCCGGCTCGTAGCCGTAAGCCGGCCAGAAGGCCCAGACCAGCAGCCCGACCGCGAACACCGACCAGCCGTAGAGGGAAAAAGCTTCGCTCGTCCACAGCCAGGTGCGGACCAGGAACGACGGGGCCTCTTTGACCATCAGCGAGGGCAGGACAAACATGGTGATGAAAAAGTTGGCGCCGGTGGCAATTCCCAATGACGCCAGACTGATAAGTTGCAGCCAGTGGCGGGTAGCGGGCACTCCGCAGCCGCAGGTGGACTGCATGGCCAGCAACTGCATCCCACA
>CBDUYQ010000313.1:0-2122 GCA_965371475.1 uncultured bacterium | reverse complement strand
ACCTCCTCCCGGTGGAACTGCCGGACAGCCACGAACAGCGCCGCCGCGGCATAGACGCAGGACGAGCCAAAGATCAATGCAATCAGGCCCCACGGGTAGTTCCCGGTGAAGATTTCCTTGGAAACCAGGCTGACGTTCAGGATGGGCACCAGTGCCAGCTTCGGGTTCAGTTCTACGCCGGGCAGCATGGAAGCAATCGCGGGCAGGATGACTACTATGACCATCGGCTGGACATAGCTCTGCGCTTCCTTGTAGGTCTTGGCCAGCAGAGAGATGGCCATCAGGGTGGCGGAGAAGAGCACCGCCAGCGGGAGAATCATAATAAAAACCGCCGCCACCGACTTAATGCTGATGGCCAGGTTCAAGCCCTGGTTGGTCATCCGCTGCAGGAAGCCGCTGGAAACTGTAAGCGTCACGGCGAAAGAGCTGAGCGCCAGCACGGCGGTGATGACCGAGGCGGTGAAGACCAGCAGGAACTTCCCCAGCACCAGTTCGGCGCGGCCCACCGGGCTGGCCAGGATGGTTTCAATTGTCCCGCGCTCCTTCTCCCCGGCGGTCAGGTCCATGGCCGGGTAGACGGCGCCGTTGAGGCAAAGGATGATGATGAAGTAGGGCAGCAGCGCGCCCAGAATGTTTCCGCTAACCTTCTCTTCTGAGGCCACGTTTTCTTCTTCCGGCTGGAACGGGGTGAGCAGTTTGGTCGTGAGCCCTCTGCTGGTGAGGCGGGCCTCAATCAGTTCGTCGCGGTAACTGTTGATGACCTGCCGGACGCTCTGGACCGCGATGCGGGAACGCAACTCGCCCTGGTAGAAGAAAATTTTGAGAACCGGGGCAGGCTCGGCGCGGCCCTCTAATTGCGTCTCGAACCCGGGCGGGAACTCCACGGCGGCACGCACTTTCTTGTCGTTGATTTGCTGCACATAGTCATCCGAAGGCGGAACGATATTCAGGCCCTCGGTCTGCCGCAATTTTTCCGCCAATACGGGCGCGTGTTCGGCGCCGCGCAGCATGATGGCCGAGCCTTCCTGCTGCGCTTTGCGCATCAGCTTCGCCGCTACGTACCCGAAGCCGACGGTAATGACAGGGAAGAGCAGGATCGGGATCACAATCATCGAGATGAGGGTGCGCCGGTCGCGCAGGGCATCGAGCAGTTCTTTGCGGTAAACCGTTCCGATAATTTGGGGTCTCATGTAAGCTGCTCCACGGCCTGCACGAAGATGTCTTCCAGATCTTTGGCGTCGGCGCCGGACTGCTGACGCAACTCGGCCAGCGTCCCTTCCCGCAGAATCTTTCCGGTGTGGATGATGGCGATGGTGTCGCAGAGTTTTTCGGCTTCGCTCATTACGTGGGTGGAAAAGATGACCGTCTTGCCGCGGTTGCGGCAGTCGCGGATGAAGCCGACGATGGTGCGCGCCGCCATCACATCGAGCCCGGAGGTGGGCTCGTCGAAGATCATCACCGGCGGGTCGTGCACCAGCGTGCGTGCGATGGAGACCTTCTGCTTCATGCCGGTCGAGAGCTTGTCGATGCGACGGGCGGCGAACTCCGTGATGCCGAGCAGCTCGAGTACTTCGTCCACCCGCTCCCGCAGCCGGTCGCCGTTGAGGGTGTTCAGGCGGCCGAAGTACTCCACCGTCTCGCGGGCGGTCAGCCGGTCGTAGAGAGCCGTGGCGGTGGAGAGGAAGCCGATGTTGGCCCGCACCTTCTCCGGCGCTTCAAAGACGTCATGGCCGGCCACCACAGCCGTGCCGCCGGTGGGCTGGAGGATGGTGGCCAGCATCCGCAGGATGGTGGTTTTGCCCGCGCCGTTGGCCCCGAGCAGGCCGTAGATTTTGCCCGGTTCGCACCGGAAGCTCACCCCGTCCACGGCGCGAATCTCGCCGCGTTTTTTATCGCGGAAAAGTTTGGTCAGATTGCTGGCTTCAATCATTAACGCGCCCGCTCGGAAAGTCCCTCGTCTTTTGCCTCTGTAGGATAATACACACTGAGGAGGAAAGTTTCCTTATTTTGCCCGAAATCTGCCTCCGCCTGCGTTGACAAAAACCCCCAACTCCGATAAATTCTTATGTTTGCAGCTTATACCTGAAGTCCTCAGGTCAGGGGAGTTATGCGAAGTTACTAT
>CBDUYQ010000312.1:0-2126 GCA_965371475.1 uncultured bacterium | reverse complement strand
TCATCAGGTCCTGAAAGTCGCCGCCGCCGATGTCACGCATGTTGCCCCGGAGCAAAGCGTCGCCGTAATTCGAGCTGCCCCGCACGTTGGGCCGCAGCGTGGCATAGCCCAGCCCTCCATAGAGGTGCGCGTCCGCCGACCATGTGTTGGTAAACACACCGGCCGGGCCACCGTGAATCTGCAAGATGAGCGGCACGCGCTCGCCCGGTTTCCAGTTCGGGGGCAGGGTAAGGATGCCTTCGATTTCACGCCCGTCACTGCTCTTCCAGATAATGGTTTCGAAGCTCGCCAGCGCGCGTTCGCGAATCTGTGGGTTGAGGTCGGAGAGCCGCCGAGCTTGCGCACCGGCCGGCAGGTCGGCGACATACACGTCGGATGCGGTTCGCAGGTCGCTCCAGGTGAACGCAGCACGCTTTCCGTCTTCGGAGAAGGAGACTCCTCGTCCCACTACGCCTGCTTTTTCCATCAGGGGAGTTACTTTGCCGGTGGAAAGGTCCATCGCAAACAGCTGCCGGTTGGTGCTGACGCCGCCGGAAAATAGAATGCGGGCCTTGTCCGCCGCAAAAACGTAGTCGCCGATGTTCACCTCAATCGAACTGGAAATCAGACGATGCTTTCGGCTTTCGACGTCCATCAGGTAGAGCTTTGCTTGCCGCAATTCCCAGTTTTTGTCGTCCGGGGCAAGGTAGCCAATCTCGCGGCCATTGGGATGCCAGCGGACGCGCGACTCGGGCGCAAGGTTTTCTGTCAGGCGCACCAGCTTGCCGTCATCAAGACGGGCGAGACCGACCTCTGCCAGGTTACCTCGGTTGCGGCTGTTCTCCGTGCGGTAGATAAAGGCCACGCGCTCGCCCTCGGGCGAGATGTCGAGGTCCGACACCAGCATTTTTTCTTTGGTGACCTGCCGGGACTTCTTTTCTTCCAAGTCAATCGTCCAGATGTTCGACCAGCTAGCTTTCCCTTGCCCGTTCGGTCCGTCGAACACGGAATAGGCGTCGTCGCCGTCCTTGAGCCGTTTCTTCTCCTCCTTCGACTTCGGGTCGTTGGCGATGAAGACGATGCCGTCGCTGCCCGGAGTCCAGACGTAGCGTCGCACGCCCTCGGAATGTTTCGTCAATTGGGAGGCTTCGCCTCCGAAGGCCGACATCACCCATATTTGACTCTTTTTTTCGTTGCGCCCGCCGCCTTCCCCTTCCGCCGCCGTTGTGGCGCGGACAAAGGAAATGGTGCGTCCGTCGGGCGACCAGCGCGGATCGCGGTCAGCCGGGCCATGGGTGAATCGTATCGGTTCGCCGCCGTCGGCGGAAGCGCGGTAGAGACGGGTTTCCCGCTTGTTCTTTTTCCAATTGAGGTCGCTGCGGACGAAGAGCACCCACTGCCCGTCGGGTGAGATGACTGTAGAGGAAGGTGATATACGCTGAATTTCATCGTCCACGCTCAAGGGCGCAGGCTCTTGCGCCGCCACACTCACCGGTAGAAGCAAACAGAAAGCAAACAACAGGATCGCGATTTTTCTCAAAACTCTCATGACATCTCCTCGACGACAAATAATTCCCGCCCGATGGTACTGGAAACACCACAGCAGAGCAACGGGGAACTTGTATTCCGCACTGCAGGAGGCAAAGGTACTCTCCGGTTACTTGCTTCCTTTCCCCGGGGCATCTAAGATTCCAGTAGCAGCGGAGGAGTGCCGGAGCGGTTGCCCCGCCTCCGGCGGGGTTAAGTCCCGCCGCAGGCGGGAAACGGGGTTCCCATGGCTGATTATTTTGTTTATATCCTCAAGAGTGAAAAGGACGGAGGTTTTTACAGCGGTTATACTACTAATCTGAAACGCTGTCTGGCCGAGCACAATTCGGGGAAGACGAAATCTCTCCGAAACCGGGCGCCGCTCAGTTTAATTTACTACGAGCGATACCCTTCCAAATCGGCGGCGAAGTACCGCGAAGAGCAAATTAAGAGATACAAAGGTGGTGAAGCCTTTAAGCGTTGCTGGGCTTGCTACCGGATGAGTCCGATATTTAGAATGTTTTTTGCGGAGGAGTGCCGGAGCGGTTGAACGGGGCTGTCTTGAAAACAGCTAGCCCGGGGAACCGGGCTCGGGGGTTCGAATCCCTCCTCCTCCGCCA
>CBDUYQ010000311.1:0-2127 GCA_965371475.1 uncultured bacterium | reverse complement strand
GTGGACCGGCTGCTGGCGCGCCTCAAGCAACTGGAGGTCGGGCCCACCCTGGCCGCGCTGCAACAACGGATGCACCACCTGCGCGAAGAGGAGCTGGCCCGCGCCAATCTCAAAAACCTTTCACCGGAGCAACAGGCGGCGGTCGATGAGATGTCCCGGCGGCTGGTCAACAAGATTCTCCACGGCCCGCTGGTGGAGTTGAAGCGCGTCCCGCAGCAACCGAATGGGCTGCAGATGGTGGAATTCGTCCGGCGGATGTTCCAACTCAAGAATCCCAAAGAAACCCCCGCAGAGACTAAAGACGAGGAGTAACCCCACACCGATGCGCTCACCTCTTGTTCTGGGTTCCCGCGGCAGCCAACTGGCGCTATGGCAAGCCAACCACATCAAAGACACTCTTGAACGCGAACTCAGTGTCGAAGTCCGATTGGAGGTTATAAAGACCACGGGCGACAAAATAACTGACGTCCCGCTGGCCGCGATGGGCGGGACCAAAGCGCTCTTCACCAAGGAAATCGAAGAGGCCATGCTGGCAGGCAAAGTGGACTTGGCCGTACACAGCATGAAGGACATGCCCACGCTCCTCCCCGCCGGGCTCACCATCGGGGCCGTCCCCCGGCGCGAAGACCCCCGCGATGCCCTGCTCACCCGGAACGGCAAAGGGTTCTCTGCGTTACCGCAAGGCGCAAAGATAGGAACCAGCAGCCTGCGGCGGGAAGTCCAACTCAAGCGGCAGCGCAAGGACCTGGAGATTGTCATGCTGCGAGGCAACATCGACACACGTCTGCGGAAGCTGGACGAAGGACAGTATGACGCTATCATCCTGGCGGCAGCAGGCTTGAAACGCCTGGGCTGGGCGGAGCGCATCACCGAACTGCTCGACACCGATATCATGCTGCCCGCGGTAGGTCAGGGGGCGCTGGCGATTGAAACCCGCGCTGACGACAAAGAACTACTCGAAGCCCTGGGCTGCCTCCGCCACCCGGACTCGGAAGCGGCCACGCGCGCCGAGCGCGCTTTTCTGGCAAAGATGGAAGGCGGCTGCCAGGTACCCATGGCGGCGCACGCGGTAGTCAACGACGGCGATTTGCATATGCGGGCGGTGGTAGTAAGCCTGGACGGCGAGCGCAGCATCAAGAACACAATCAGCGGCCCGGCCAGCGATGCGGAGATACTGGGCACGGAAATTGCTGACGACCTGTTGAAGAAAGGGGCGGCGGAGATCATGGCGGAGATACAGCAAGCCAACTGAAAGAATTTAACTACAGAGACCTGCCTGCGGCAGGCAGGCGCAGAGAGCGCAGAGAAAAGAAAGAACCTGGAAATAAAGTGTTTGCCCTCGAAATATGAAAAGCGAACGAATAAAAAAGAACCGTCCTCTTCGAGGCCAACGTGTGGTTATCACGCGGCGGAAAGAACAAGCGGGCACTTTACGTACCGCACTCGAAAAGAAGGGCGCAAAAGTAATTGCCCTGCCGACCATTGCCATCGTCCCACCCCAAAGCTGGAAACCGCTGGACGAAGCCCTTGGGAAGCTCGACAGTTACGACTGGCTGATTTTCACCAGCACCAACGGCGTGGACTATTTCTTCGAGCGGCTGCGAAAGAAAAAGAAGACAGTCCGGGTGCTGCGGGGAAAGCGGGTAGCGGCGATTGGTCCGGCGACGGCGCGGGCGCTCAGGAAAAAAGGCGTCAAGGTTAAGGTCGTGCCGGAAGACTTTATCGCTGAAGGGCTCCTGAAAGCGCTGGGCCGTTCCAGTTGGCGCGGCAAGCGGGTGCTGCTGGCCCGGGCGGCCGAGGCCCGCCAGATTCTGCCGCGCGAACTGCGCAAACGCGGGGCGACTGTCCACGTCGTTCCTGTGTACCAGACCATCCTGCCGCCCAAGAGTAAGGCGCGGGTGAAGTCTCTCTTTGCGAAGAAGAGACCGGATGCGATTACTTTCACCAGTTCGTCAACCGTAAAGAACTTTTTTGCACTGGCGGGGCGGGCGCAGGCAAAAAAGATGCTGGCAGGCGTGGCGGTGGCGACCATCGGCCCGGTGACCAGCCGGACGGCGCGAACGCTGGGGTTGCGCGTGGCGGTCGAAGCTCGGACCTATACGATTCCGGGGCTGGCACAGGCGCTGG
>CBDUYQ010000310.1:0-2128 GCA_965371475.1 uncultured bacterium | reverse complement strand
CTTATGGGCTTCAGCCCCTGAGGAGGGCTGTCCGCCGGATTGCATCTCCGCAGACCTGCCTGCCCATTGCCGGTGGGTATGCTTCAGGATGAGACCCGTTCAATGCGCGCCCCCACCGCCCGCAACTTCTCTTCAATCCGTTCGTAGCCCCGGTCGATGTGATACACGCGGTCGATGATGGTTTCGCCTTTCGCTGCCAGCCCGGCCAGCACCAGCCCGGCGCTGGCGCGTAAATCCGAAGCTTGCACTTTTGCGCCCTCGAGCGGAGTTTTGCCCCGGACCGTGGCCACGTGCCCGGCCACTTTGATGTCCGCTCCCATGCGCGCCAGTTCCAGCACGTGCATGAAGCGGTTCTCGAAGATAGTTTCGCAAATCACCGACGTCCCTTCCGCCTGCGTCATCAGCGCCATGTACTGCGCCTGCATGTCGGTGGGGAAGCCGGGGTAAACTTCCGTGCTCATGTCGGCGGCGCGCAGCCCTTTCCCGCCGGAAACCACCACGCAGCCGGGGTCGGTTTCTTTCACTGGAACACCGGCCGCCTCCAGTTGCCGGAAGAGACTTTGCAGGTGCTTGCAGTCGCAGTTCTCCACCCGGAGTTCACCGCCGGTAATCGCCGCCGCGAGGAAGAAGGTCCCGGCTTCGATTCGGTCCGGCGTAATGGTGTGCTCCGCGCCGTGCAGGCTGCCCACACCTTCAATGCGGATGGTGGGGGTGCCGTCGCCTTCGATGCGCGCGCCCATGGCGCGCAGCAGGCCGGCCAGTTCGCTGATTTCGGGCTCCTGCGCCGCGCGGCGGATTACCGTTTCGCCTTTGGCGAGGGTGGCGGCCATCAGGGCGTTTTCCGTCCCGCCGACGGTGACACGGGGAAAGGTGATGTGCGCTCCCTGGAGCCCGCTGGTCTTGCCGTGGACGGTGCCGTGCTCGACGGTGAACTCAACGCCCAACTGCTCCAGCGCCTTCAGGTGCAGGTCCACCGGACGCGCCCCGATGGCACAGCCGCCCGGGAGCGAGACCCGCGCCTCTCCGCAGCGCGCCAGCAGCGGACCCAAAACAAAGAACGACGCCCGCATAGTTTTGACCAGTTCGTAGGTCGCTTCGGCTTTGGTAACCTCGCCCGCTTGCAGGGTGAGCTTGCCGTCCGGAAGGGTATCGGGCGACTCGGCTCGGACGCCCATCTCCTCCAGCAGCCGCTGCATGGTGAAGATGTCGCGCACGCGGGGCAGGTTGGAGAGGTGGACCGGTTCCTCGGTGAGCAGGCAGGCGGCCATGGCCGGGAGCGCGGCGTTCTTCGCCCCGCTGACTTTAATCTGTCCCTTGAGCGGGACGCCGCCTTGGATTATGAACCTGTCCATGCAATCCCTTTGCTTCGTTCAATAATCCGTAACAGGATACCGGAAAATCTCCCAATCAACCGGGAGCCCGGACATTCCTGTCCGGCTTGTCCAGGCAGATGGCGGGACAGGAATGTCCCGCCTCCAGCACTACGAAGTGAACTCCACCAGCGTTTGCCCAAGTTTGATTCAACTGTCATTCTGAGCGAGCACCGCCATTGGCGGTGCGAGTCGAAGAATCTCTCGGGAAATATCGACCCGGTTAGCTTTCTCCCAGTGCTTGGCTCACATGGCCTTTGTGAATCCGCAGAATCCTTTCCGCTTCCTGCCGATGACAACCCAGGCGGTCCATCACGATAGCAACCTTCAGGTTGCCTTTTGAAGCGCGGATAAGCTGCCGGGTGCGCGCCGGGGTAGAGTGACAGACCTCTTCCAGAATTCTCTCGCCCCGCCGCCGCAGCTTGGCGTTGGTCATCTGCACGTTGACCATAAGGTTCCGGTACACATGGCCGAGGCGCACCATCGCCGCGGTGCTCAGCATATTGAGCACCAGCTTCTGCGCCGTGCCGGCTTTGAGCCGGGTCGAACCGGCCAGTACTTCCGGGCCGGTCTTGGGGCAGATAACCACGCGGGCCTTCTTGGTAACCGGCGAGCCCGGGCTGACAGTAACTGCAATGGTGAACGCGCCGGTCTTTTTTGCCTGTGCCAGCGCACCCACTACGTAGGGAGTGGTGCCGCTGGCGGCCAGACCCACTACCACGTCGCCCTTCTTCAGACCACGTTTCCTGATGTCGCGC
>CBDUYQ010000309.1:0-2134 GCA_965371475.1 uncultured bacterium | reverse complement strand
ATGGTCGATATGGCCCACATCGCCGGGCTGGTCGCAGGCGGAGTCCACCCCAACCCGGTCCCGTACGCCGACTTTGTCACCACCACCACGCACAAGACTTTGCGCGGCCCCCGCGCCGGGCTCATCCTCTGCCGCGAACAGTTCGCCAAGAACCTTGACCGCACCGTCTTCCCCGGCAACCAGGGCGGCCCGCTGGTACACGTTATCGCCGCCAAGGCCGTCTGCCTGAAAGAGGCCATGCAGCCCGAGTTCAAGACCTACTCCAAACAGGTGGTCACCAACGCGCAGAAGCTGGCCGAGAAGCTCGTCGCCCGCGGCTTCCGCCTGGTTTCCGGCGGCACCGACAACCACCTGCTGCTGGTCGATGTCTATAAGAAAGGCATCATGGGCCGCGATGCGGAGAAATGGCTCGAAGCCGCCGGCATCACCGTCAACAAGAACGCCATCCCCTTCGATGAGCTGCCGCCGCTCAAGGCCAGCGGCATCCGCATCGGCTCACCCGCTCTGACCACCCGGGGCATGAAGGAGGCCGAGATGGAAACCATCGGCGCCTGGATTGCCGAGGTGCTCGACGCTAAAGGCGAGGAGGCTACGGTCAACCGTGTGCGGGCCGCCATTCGTGAACTCACCGCCCGATTCCCGCTCTACCCGTATCGCGTGGGCTCAGAGGCTGCTGCCCCCGCAGCGGGGTAGCCACAGGGTTCCGCCTCCGCCCGGGGTTGCCATGATTGTTGCCATTGATATACGGCGTGTCCGCAGCTTCGGCCCCGGCACCTTCACCCGCAATCTGATTGAAAACCTTGCCCGGCTCGACACCGAGAACAGCTACAGGCTGATGGGCAGCGAAGAGGATGCGGCAGAACTGGGAATCCTGCCGGAGAATTTTCAATACCAGATCCTGCACCGGCACCAAGGGCCGGCGGGCGACCTGGAACTGGCCTGGCGTCTCGAACGCGAGAAAGTGGACCTGTGCCACTCCACATTCCTCTACGCGCCCTGGGTGCTGCCCCACCGCTACATCGTTACCGTACACGACACGGTCAAATTCCTCAGCGGCAACGGAGGTTCGCTTGCCGATACCATTCGCTTCCACCGAACGCGGCAAACTCTGCGCCGCGCCGTCCGTGTCCTGACCGTCAGCGCCGCCACCCGGCGCGATTTGCAGTCGTTGTTCGGACTGCCGCCGGACAAAATCCAGGTGGTCCATAACGCCCTCGACAGCCACTTGCAAAAACCGCCGCCGGAGAATGAAATCGAAAAGGTCCTGCAACGATACTCCATTCACAATCCCTACGTGCTCTACGCCGGCAGCGCGCGGCCCCACAAGAACCTTCCCCGGCTGATTGAAGCCTTTGCCCTGGTCAAGGACGAACTGCGCGAACATCCCACGTACAAGGACTTGAAACTCCTCATCATCGGCGATGAAATCGGTAAGCACCCGGAACTGCGCCACGCCGTCGTCAAGTGCCGCAGCCAAAACGACGTGCGCTTCCTGGGCTTCGTCCCCCCGGCACAATTGGGCGTGTTCTACAAACGCGCAGTGGTTTTTGCGTTCCCTTCATTGCATGAAGGCTTTGGGCTGCCGCCGCTGGAAGCCATGGCGCACGGCACTCCGGTGCTGGCCTCGAACGTCTCTTCCCTGCCGGAAGTCCTCGGCGACGCCGCCCTGCTGGTGAACCCCGGCAAGGTCTTTGACATCAGCCGCGGCATCCTGCACCTGCTCCTCGACGACGACCTGCGGGGAACGCTGGCAGAGCGCGGCCGGCGGCAGGTGGCCAAATACTCCTGGAAAGATTCGGTGAAAACCATCCTGCAAGTTTATCGCGAAACGGCCAGCTAATCTGTGCTTCGGTAGATGTTGTTCTTCCAATTTTTCTTGACCGGCTACCTGCCTAATGATAGCCTCTGGTCAAGTAGGGGGTCCACGGATCCCACTTCGTTTCGCCCAATCCATTATCCGGGCGTGAGGGAGAGGGGTTCGACACAGACTGGGATTACAGGAGGTCCATATGGGGGGGTGTCGAAGTGGCTACGCGGCGTTGGTATGTCTACTCTTTGGATTGCTGAGCGGTTGCGGTGGGGGTAGTACGCCCCCGCCGGACAACCCGCTCCCGAGCTTGACCTCGGTTTCACC
>CBDUYQ010000308.1:0-2144 GCA_965371475.1 uncultured bacterium | reverse complement strand
GCATGTACCCGGCGGTCAAAGCCGCCCGGCTCGACCCGGTGGACGCCCTCCGCCATGAATAACCAAGGGTAGCGAGCCGGGTCGGGAATTTTCCTGCTTTTCCCTCCCGCCCGGTAGTATAATTTCCTGCGTCTGCCGCACCGTATCCCGGAGGGTTGTTATGCGAAACCGTTTCTGTTTATCCCTTTCCTTTCTGGCAGGTTTGTGTCTGCTGCTGGGCCCGCAGGGTGTTGCCGGTCAGCAGCCCGGCGACAACCTGATAGTGGAAGGCATCCCTGCTGTCCCCGACGAACTGGTCGAACGTCTGAACCAGTACCAGAACATCCGCACGGCCAGCTTTGCCGGCTGGCACCCCACCCGCCGCGCCGTTCTGGTCAGTACCCGCTTTGGGGAAACCAACCAACTCCACATAGTCGAGCAGCCCGGCGGCGCCCGGCGGCAAGTGACCTTCCTGCGCGAGCGCGTCCTCGGCGGTGAGTTCTGTCCGCAGGCCGACTGCCTGGTGCTTTCCTCCGATGTCGGCGGAGCGGAAAACTACCAGCTCTTCCGCGCTGACCTCGCTACCGGCCGACTCCAACTCATCACCGACGGAAAGTTTCGCAACAGCAGTTTCCTCTGGAACAGCGCCGGGACGCGCGTGGCCTACATAAGCAACAAGCGCAACGGCCGCGACTTCGACGTCTACCTGATGGACCCGCAGAACCCGGAAAGCGAGAAGCTGGTTCTCGAAGGTAAAGGGTACTGGGTGCCGGTGGACTTCTCCCCGGACGATAGCCGGGTGGTAATCCTCCAGTACATCTCCATCAACGAGAGTTACCTGCACCTGCTCAACCTGGCTGACGGTGCGGTCGAAACCCTCACCCCCAAGGGTGATGTCAAGGTCTCCTACAGCGGAGCGTTGTTCAGCAAAGACGGCAAAGGGATATACGTCACAACCGATAAGGGTTCGGAGTTCAGGCGCTTGGCCTATTATGACCTGACCGAGCAGACCTACCGCTTCCTTACCAGTAACATCCCTTGGGACGTGAGTTCTTTTGATCTCTCCGACGATGGCCGCCTTCTGGTTTTTGTCACCAACGAAGACGGCATCAGCAAGCTCCATCTGCGCGGCCTGGCCGCGGACAAGGAGTTGCCGGTTCCCGCGCTCCCGAACGGCGCAATCTTCGGCGTGACCTTCCGCCCGAACGCCAGCGAGGTTGCCTTCACGGTGAACTCACCCCGCACACCTTCCGATGTTTTCTCCTACGACCCATCCACAAAAAAATTGTCACGCTGGACAGAAAGCGAAGCCGGCGGCCTGCGCCCGGAAACTTTTTCCGAAGCTGAACTCATCCGCTTTCCCACCTTCGATCTGGCCAACGGAAAGCCCCGCGAACTTTCCGCGTTTCTGTTTCGCCCGGCGGCGCGGTTCAAGGCGCCGTATCCCGTCCTTATCAACATCCACGGCGGTCCGGAAGGCCAGACCCGCCCCACCTTCAAGGGCGGCACCAACTATTACCTCAACGAAATGGGGATTGCGGTCATCTACCCCAACGTCCGTGGGTCGGCTGGCTACGGCAAGAACTTTCTGCTGCTCGATAACGGTTTCAACCGGGAAGATACTGTGCGCGATATCGGCGCGTTGCTCGACTGGGTGGAGAAGCAGCCCTACCTCGACAAAGACCGCATCGCCGTTTCGGGCGGCAGCTACGGCGGCTACATGTCGCTGGCCAGCATGGTGCACTTCAACGACCGGCTGCGCTGCGGCATTGATGTGGTAGGCATCAGTAACTTTGTTTCTTTTCTGGAAAACACCAGCGGCTACCGGCGCAATCTCCGCCGCGCCGAGTACGGCGACGAACGCAACGCCAAAATGCGCGAGCACTTGAACGCCATCTCGCCACTAACCAACGCGCACAAGATCTCCCAACCGCTTTTCATTGCGCAGGGTTTGAATGACCCGCGGGTTCCCGCCAGCGAGTCCGCCCAGATGCGCGACAAGGTCCGGGCGCAGGGCGGCCCGGTCTGGTATCTGGTTGCCAAGGACGAAGGCCACGGCTTTGCCAAGCGGAGGAACCGGGACTACCTGCAGTACGCCCTGGTCCTCTTTTTGGAGGAATTCCTGCTGAAGTAGTTTTGAGGTTCGAGCCGGGGAGGGACGGCCG
>CBDUYQ010000307.1:0-2145 GCA_965371475.1 uncultured bacterium | reverse complement strand
GTCAGGGGAGTTGCTTTCCGCCCGCTGAGCCTGATACCTTCTCGGCGGTAAGGTACTAGCATCGCCTGCATCGCACATCATTTAGGGGGAGAGAATTACCATGAAGTTTTCCTGCCGCATCGTTATCGTTACCGGGTACGTTTTACTGACGGTTCTTCTTGCCGCGACGGGTGTCGTCAACGCGCAGGGCGGAAAGAAACCGCTCACCATCGAGGGCATCTTTGGCAGGGCCCCGGCGCCGGGCCCGTCGGCTACGCAGTGGTCGCCCGACGGCGCCCGGCTGACTTATTTCGAGCCCGGCGAGAACGGGCGCGATCTCTGGATTCTCGACGTTGCCACCGGCGAAAAGAAAGTTTTGGTCAGCGCCGCGGAGATGCGCAAACTGGCCCCGCCGCCGGCAAGCGAAACCGAGCGCGAACGCACCTTCCGCACCCGGTTTGGTGTCGCCTCCTACCGCTGGTCGCCGGACAACAGGGCGCTGCTGTTTTTGAGCGGCGGAAAATTCTTCCTCTATGACATCCAAAAGGGCGAAGCCACCCGGCTGGCCCCGGCGCGGACCGGCGGGCGCGACCCGCACTTCTCACCCGACTCCCAGTCGGTGGCGTTTGTCTATGAGCACGATGTTTGGGTAGCGCCGGTCGATGGCGGCAAAGCCCGGCAGGTGACCGTAGGCGGGCACGAACTCCTGCTGCACGGCGAGTTCGACTGGGTTTATCAGGAAGAGTTACGCTCGCGCCGCGGCTTCTTCAGCGGCTATGCCTGGTCGCCGGACAGCCGCCACATCGCCTTCCTCGAACTCGATGAGAGCGTGGTGCCTATCTACCCCATTACCGATCAGGTGGCCCGCCAGGCGACCTACGACCTGCAACGCTACCCCAAGCCCGGCGACCCCAATCCGAAAGTCCGCGCCGGGATAGTAAACGTCGTAACCGGCAGGACGGTCTGGATTGACCGCGCCGCCGAGTACATCCCGCGGCTGGGGTGGGCCGACGAACATCATGCCGCCATTCAGCTGATGAACCGCGCCCAGAACGAGCTGGAACTGATTGTCGTGGACCCGGCAACCGGCAAATCCCGCAGCATCCTGACGGAAACCGATGAGTACTGGATCAACGTGGCGGATGATCTGCGCTTCCTCGAAAACTCGCAGGAGTTTCTCTGGACCTCCGAGCGCAGCGGGTTGAACCACATCTACGTATTCAATAACAACGGGACGCTGGACAGACAACTGACCAGCGGCGACTGGCAGGTGACCGGCATTCAGGGCGTGGACGAAAAGAACGGCTGGGTCTATTACAGCTCGAACCAGGCCAACCCCATCGGCAGCGACCTCTACCGCGTCAAGCTCGACGGCTCCGCCAAGGAACGCGTCACCCAAGCCAAAGGGACCCACGGCATCAACCTGAACCCCACGGCAACCGCCTACCTGGACCGCTTCTCTGCTTTGACTGACCTGGGGCAGACCACACTCCACAACCTGGCCAGCGGCAGCGCCACGGTGTTTAACCGGCCCAAGCCGCTCGACGAGTACAGCCTGGTCACTCCGGAACTGAAAATGGTGGACGCGCCCGGCCCCGCCGGGGGTGGGGCAGGCAGCCACAAGGTCAGCCTGATGATCTTCAAACCCCGCCAGCTCGAACGCGGCAAAAAGTATCCGGTGCTGGTCTATGTGTACGGCATGCCGGGCTTTCCCACTATTCGCGACGCTTGGGGCCGGACCCGGTTTCTCTGGCACCAGTTTCTGGTGCAGCAGGGTTACATCGTTGTGCAAATCGACGACCGCACCTCATCCATCTGGGGGCATAAATATGCCGCTCTCGGCTTCCACAACATCGGCCCGGTGGCGATGAAGGACTACGAAGCCGGTGCCAACTACCTGAAGACGCTGCCCTTTGTGGATGGCAGCCGCATCGGCGTCTGGGGCTGGAGCGGCGGCGGGTTCTCTACTACGTTCCTGATGACCCACTCCAAACTGTTCAAGGTGGGTGTGGCGGGCGCGCCGGTCACCGACTGGCGGCTCTACGATTCGATTTACACGGAGCGCTACATGGGTTTGCCGGCGGAAGACCCGGAAGCCTACGACCGCACTTCGGCGGTCAAAGGCGCGGCCAACTACACCGGGCGGATGCTCATCATCCACGGCAC
>CBDUYQ010000306.1:0-2147 GCA_965371475.1 uncultured bacterium | reverse complement strand
TCTGCGCGGAAAATTTCCCAACGCAGAATTGTCCGTCCTGGTGCAAACACATTTGGCCGGGCTCTATGAGGGTGTGCCGGGCGTCAACCGGGTAATTGGTTATGACAAGAAGGGGCGGCACGGTGGAATCACCGGACTTTTCCTGCTGGCCGGGGAGCTTCGCCAGGAAAACTTTGACTTGGCTGTGCTGTTGCAGAACGCCTTCGAGGCGGCCTTGATTGTCCGGCTGGCGGGTATCCCGCAGCGGCTGGGTTATAGCCGTGACGCGCGCGGCTGGCTGCTGACGCACCCGGTTCCGGTGGCCCGTCCACCGGCTATTCTCCCGCATGAAAGTTATTACTATCTGGAGCTGCTCCACCGTGCCGGACTGTTAGAAGAACTTCCGGCAGTTGACCGTATTGATCTTTCTCCCGGGCCTGACCTTGTGAAAGACATGCAGGCGAGATTGGCGGAGAGCGGTGCACGGGCCCGCGCATTGCGCGTGGTGCTGGCGCCGGGGGCGGCCTACGGTTCCGCCAAGTGCTGGCTGCCGGAGCGTTTTGCCGAGGTAGCTGACCGCTTGGTGGAAACCTACGACGCCGCGATACTGCTCTGCGGCACACCGGCGGAAGCCCGGCTGGGCGAAGAGATTGCTAGCCGCATGAAGTCGTCACCGGTTTCTTTTATCGGGAAGACCACGCTGCCGGAATTCTTCGCGCTGCTTTCCTGTGCAAACTTTTTTATCGGCAATGACTCCGGCGCCATGCACCTGGCGGCCGCCGCCGGGTTGCCACAGGTAATCATCTTCGGGCCGACTGACGAGAACGGAACCGCCCCGCTTAACCCGCGCGCCCGGCTGATCCGGCAGCCCACCGGGTGCAGTCCGTGTTTCCTGCGGCACTGCCCGATTGACCACCGCTGCATGACACGGGTTACAGTAGAGGAGGTCTGGCGCACGGTGGAAGCCGCGCTGGCCAAAACGGAAAAGGGAACGGGGGAATAAGTTCTGATGGAAAACGAAAAACGGCCGGCGTTTTTTCTCGACCGCGACGGCGTGGTGGCCGAAGAGGTCGGGTACATGAACCACCTCTCGCGCTTACAGGTCTATCCTTTCGCCGCCGAGGCAATAAAAAAAATCCGCGCCGCCGGGTACGCCGCCGTGGTCGTCACCAACCAGGCGGGCGTGGCGCGCGGGTACTTCCCGGAAGAGTTGATCCAGATGGTGCACGACAAGATGGAACGCGAGCTTTCTACCGACGGAGCCCGCCTCGACGGGGTGTACTACTGTCCTCACCACCCCAGCGTGGGGGAGCCGCCCTACCGGAAGAAATGTAACTGCCGCAAGCCCCGGCCCGGTATGATTGAGCAGGCCGTGAAGGAACTCGGCCTCACGCTCGAGGGGTCGGTGGTGGTGGGCGACCGCTACACGGAAGTGGAGATGGCGCACGGCCTCGGCCTGCGCGCCGCGCTGGTGCTGACCGGCTACGGGCAGGGCGAGTACGAGTACCTGAGCAAAGGCTGGCCCAAACAACCTGAGTGGGTGGCCGAAGACCTGCTCGATGCGGTCAAAAAAATCATAGGCAAGAATTGATGGTCAAAGACGACAACAACCTGCGGCAGCTTGTCCCCCGCCTCAAAGGCCGCCGGGTGGTGGTGCTGGGCGACCTGGTGGTGGACGAGTTTATCTTCGGCGAGATGAAGCGGATCTATGGCGACGTGGCGCGCACCTCGCGCGAAGTCGCCTTCGGGCTGGTGCTGCGCCAGCAGGCGGTGGACCGTCGTCCGGGCGGCGCCGCCAACGCCATCAACAACCTTCTGGCCCTGGGCGCCCGACCGGTTCCGTTTGGTTTTGTCGGGAACGACGAAGCGGGCAAGTGGCTGCGCGCCTACTTTCGGCAACTGCGCGTGGACACGAAAGGGATCCGGGAAGTTAAGGGCTGGACGACACCGGTCAAAACACGGATTGCTGCCGGGTCGAGGCAGTCGGCCTCGCAGCAGATTTTGCGGTTGGATCGCGAAGAATTGAACCCGCCTTCTGCCACCGCCCAGCAGCAACTTCAGGCCGGCATGCTGCGCGCCCTCAAGAACGCCGACGCCCTTCTGATTGCCGACTACGGTTACGGCGCTGCCGTGCCGCAGAAGGTCAACCAGCTTCTCAAAAAGAAAAT
>CBDUYQ010000305.1:0-2149 GCA_965371475.1 uncultured bacterium | reverse complement strand
ACCGCATCGTCCGTGCGGCCGCGCTCTCGGCCGGCGAGTGGTACTACGGCCCGGTCGAGTTCTCAAAGGTGAAGGAATTGCTGGAGCGCATGGAAAAAGCCGGCGCTATTCGCTTTCGGTAGTGCTGGCCACAAGCAACATCTCTTGCACGCTGCGCACGGATGGGCAGCGCACGAACGCGCACCACCGTCCCAGTCGCGAGAGCGAGTCAGAGCTCAGTGACAGGCATTGCTCAACCGGATTTCTTTTTCCTCCCGAACCGGATGTTCTTGACCCGGCCAGTATTTATCACGAAGCCGGAGGCTGCGTTTCCTTTGTCGTGCACAAACTCAATGTTCAGGCCACGCACTCGAAACTGATTGGAGAGCGTAGGCTCCAGCGCACTCTCCGGCGCATTTCTGTGGCGGAAAAACAGCCTGCCCTCTTCCAGCACCAGCTTGTAGGTCACCTGCAGCTCGTCGCTGTAATACTCGCCGGCATAGGCGCGGAGCTCCGCTGGTGTCGGCGAGGCCAGTTCCACCGCCTCATAGGCCGCCGGCTCTTGGCCCGCCGCTTCCACCCGCAGTACCAGTGAACCTTCCCGGCGGCTGCCCTCGAAGCCCACCTCCATTTCCACCGGTGCATCAACGGCCCGAAAATGGTTCTCGCTCAGCGGCCGAAGCCGGAATCGAAAACTCCCCGTGTCCGCCCGCAGCGCGCCCTCTTCAGCGGCCAGCTTCCAGACCGAGCCCGTCTCGGGATTGCGAAAGGCGCCCGTGAGCGCCCGCAGGACTTGATCATCAAGCTGCACAAACGTCCGCTCCTCGCCGCTGGCGCTCTTCTCCTCCAACACCATCTGATCAGCCAAGTAGATATCCGCCACACGGCGCGCCAACCGGCTGGGATTGGCGTCACTGCGGTTGCACAAACAAATCACCGAAAACTGCTCGGCGGGAAATCGAATCATTTCCGCTCGGAAACCGACAAACGCGCCCCCGTGGCTCACCATTCTCAACCCCTTGTAACTGCTTCCGCGCAACCCGAAAGCGTAGTCCTGCTCCTCGCCGTTGTTGAGCACGCCCGGCGTCAGCATTTTCTCGATCAAGTTCTCTCCGCCCAACCGGTTGTGATAAAAGTTGCGATCCCACTGCAAGAGGTCCTCCACCGTCGTAAACACGCCGCCGTCGCCCACCATGCCGAGCGTGGTCATGTTGATCTGATAGCCTCCGTCCTTACGAGGGGAGTAACCCGCGGCGCGGTTCTGAACAATCAGGGTGTGGTCGTCGTGGAGGTGGGTGTTCTGCATCCCCAGCGGCCCGAAGATTTTCTCCGCCGCATACTCGCGCAGCGATTGGCCGCTGGCGCGTTTCACAATTTGGGACAAGAGAAAATAACCAGAATTACTGTACAGAAATCGATCACCCGGGTTGAAGTTAAGCTCCCGCTGCCGAGCCAACATGACCACCACATCTTCGTCGGTGTAGAAATCATCGTCGCTCTTGCCGGCCAGGGACATCAACGTCAGGTAATCGCGGATGCCGCTGGAGTGATGAATCAGGTGGCGAATCGTGACCGGGCTCCCGTAGTCCGGCATTTCCGGCAGGTACTTGCGGATGTCATCGTCCAATGACAGTTTCCCCTCCTCAACCAACAGGAGGATGCTCAGCGCAGAAAATTGTTTGGACGTGGAACCGATGCGAAAAACCGAGGTAGAAGAAATGGGGATGTTGTGTTCCAGGCTGGCCATTCCATAACCGCGCTTGTAGATGAGTGCGCCGTCTTTGATCACTCCCAGCGCGCAGCCGGGCGAACCCGGCTTGTCCCATTGCGCGAACACTTTGTCCACCCTGTTGATCAAAATGTCGGCGGATGCCAAAGAAGTGAGTGCCAAGACGAGGACTGTACAGCCAAAGACCCTTGCCGGGAACGAAACACGATTCATGCCCACCTCCCATTCATGTTTTCGGTCGCCCCAAAACCCGCTACGCTCGGCCCGACCGCAAGGTGAGCAGGCAGCGAAGAAAGCGCCGCACGCCCACCGCATCGGGAACAAAGTACGGAGCAGCCGAGTTCGTGCCCACGCCCACCCGAACGCACAGGCCGCGACCCGCCAACGCGCTAAAGACGCTCTCGTCCGTAGCGTCGTCGCCCAGATAGACAGGGAAAGGGC
>CBDUYQ010000304.1:0-2151 GCA_965371475.1 uncultured bacterium | reverse complement strand
GGTTGGCCAAAAACCGAAACTTGGTAGATAATAGGGGTTCTGCCTGCGGTCAATCTTTGCGGGTACAGTCTTGCTTTTCACTTCCAGTAAGTGTCAGCGGGGCGGCCCGAACTCAACCAGGAGTTTTTGTGATGAAGAAGCTCTCCCCGTTCCAGCAAGAAACCTACCAGGACTTCTCCCGGAAAGCCGCCGCCAACAAAATCCAGACGGCCTTGGATAAAGTGCGCTCGCAGTTGGGCCGCGAGTACGACATTCTCATCGGCGGCAAGCGCCTGAAGGGCGAAGGGTTGCTCAAATCTTTTAACCCTTCCAACAAGGAAGAGGTCGTCGGGGTCTTTCAGAAAGCCTCGATTGAGCAGGCCCGCAACGCCATTGACGTCGCGCACGGCGCCTTCCAGACCTGGCAGTACGAACCGGCGGAAAAACGCGCTGCCCGGCTCTTCAAGGTCGCCAGCATCATGCGGCGGCGCAAGGCCGAACTGACCGCCTGGCTGGTTATCGAGGCCGGCAAGAACTGGGTGGAAGCCGACGCCGACGTCTGCGAGTGCATCGACTTCGCCGACTTCTACGCCCACGAGGCGCTGCGCTACGGCGGTCCGCAAAAGGTCCACCCGCTCCCCGGCGAGCGCCCCGAGCAGCGCTACCTTCCCCTCGGCGTGGTAGTTGTAATTCCGCCGTGGAACTTCCCGGCGGCCATCCTCGGCGGCATGACCTTTGCCGCGCTGGTTACCGGCAACACGGTGGTGCTCAAGCCTTCCAGTGACACGCCCACCATCGGGGCCAAAGTCGCCGAGATGATTGTCGAAGCCGGTTTCCCCGACGGCGTCTTCAACTTTGTCCCCGGCAGCGGCGCCACCGCCGGCAGCGCCATGGTCGAGCATCCCAAGACCCGCATGATCGCCTTCACCGGCTCGAAGGAAGTCGGGTTGGATATCGTCGCCCGCGCGGCCGTCACCCAGCCCGGGCAGATCTGGATCAAGCGCGTGATTGCCGAGATGGGCGGCAAGAACGCCATCATCGTCGATGAAAGCGCCGACGTCGAAGTCGCCGCCACCGGCGCGCTGGCCAGCGCCTTCGGTTACCAGGGGCAGAAGTGCTCCGCCGGTTCGCGCGTTATCGTCCACCGCAAAGTCTATGACAAATTTCTGGAAACCCTCGAGCCCAAGGTAAAGGCCATCCAGCAGGGTTCGTCGGAGGACCCCGCCAACTACATGGGCCCGGTCATCAACCAGGGCGCGTACGATTCCATTATGCGCTACGTCGAAACCGGCAAGTCGGAAGGTCGGGTGCTGGCCGGCGGCTCGGGTGACGACTCGCGCGGCTTCTTTATCCGCCCGACGGTCTTCGCCGACGTGGACGACAAAGCGACAATTGCCCAGGAGGAAATCTTCGGGCCGGTCACCGCGGTAATTCCCGCCGATGACTTTGACCACGCCCTCCGGATTGCCAACTCCACCGAGTACGGCCTCACCGGCGCAGTCTATTCCATGAGCCGGAAAAATCTGCAAAAGGCGCGCGAGCAGTTCTTCTGCGGCAACCTCTACCTCAACCGCAAATGCACCGGCGCCATGGTGGGCTCGCATCCGTTTGGCGGTTTCAATATGAGCGGAACGGACTCGAAGGCCGGCGGCGGCGACTACCTGCTCCTTTTCTTGCAGGCTCAGACCATCAGCGAAAAGACCGGCGTACTCGCCTCTCCCAAACGTCGGCCCGCCAAAAGGAAGAAGAAGGCTAAGAAGGCTCGGAAGAAAACCCGCAAGGCCGCCAGAAAGAAACCTCGCAAGAAGAGCCGTAAAAAGAGTAAAGTCGCTTCCCGGAAGAAGGCAACAAAGAAAGCTCGGAAGAAAGTAAAACGGGTCAGGAAAAAAGCCAAGCGGGTAAAATCAAAAGCCAGGAAGAAGCCTCGTAAGAAGGCTCGCCGCAAGCGGCGGTAGCCTGGGGTTTTGGCCAGAGTGAAACTGCTCTCCCATCGGGAAGAATGATTACGATGTCCACGGCGGAAAAGAGGTAATTCAACAGCTATTCAGCGCATGGCAGTTGAGGAAGATACTGGGCAATATATCAGAGGCTTGTCGGCGGGTCAGGGCTTCAGCCCTGACATAAGGGGGTCGGTAGAGCAAGGGCTTTAGCCCCTGAGGCCCCACGTGCCAA
>CBDUYQ010000303.1:0-2151 GCA_965371475.1 uncultured bacterium | reverse complement strand
CTGGGTTCCAACCGGAAGATTCAAGCCATCTTTTATGCTATTGGGCCGGATGTACCGCCATCTCACTTGGGAATGGTTCGGCAGGTGGATGTAGCGCCTACGGCGGCGGCGCTGCTGGGGATTGAACCGCCGAAGGATAATCAAGGGCGGGCGGTGCTGGAGCCGGTTCGCTAGGGTTCCCGTTTGCTATGCGGGTTTGTGACAGAAAAGGGAGGCCGGTGACAGGGCTGGCGGTTAGCTGAGCAGAGCCATCAGGGCTTCGATCACTTTCGGGTCGTACTTGCCGCTCTCGGCGCCTTTGCCCAGTTCCCGGATTGCCACGCGGGAATCCCAGGCATCGCGGTAGGGCCGCCAGGCGGTCAGCGCGCAGTAAACATCCGCCACGCAGGTAATCCGGGCGCCCTCGGGAATCTCGTCACCACGGGCGCGCCGGGGGTAGCCCGCGCCGTTCATCAATTCGTGGTGGTTGGCGATGATTTCGAGAATTTCCGGTTTGTCGTAGCCCAGGTCGCGGGCCTTTTCCACGCTTTCGTTGACGTGGCCTTCCAGTTCCCGGCGTTCCTGGTCGCTTAAGCCGCCGCGGCGGTTGAGCAGGTGTTGCTGGACCACGACTTTGCCCAGGTCTTGCAGGCGGGCGGCTGTCATAATGGTTTTCTTTTTGTCATCCGGCAGTCCCATTTTGTCCGCGATGGCGTAGGCGAACACGGCAACGGACAGGGAGTGTCCCAGCGTGCCGTCAATGACCTCCACCGGATGGACCAGCGTATCGGGAACTTCAATCAGGCTCGCGGCGCTGTGGAACTGCTTGTAGAACTTTTCCGGGAAGCGGTTGCGGTCCTGCATCGGGTCTTTCAAACCGACGATGGTGAAGACGGACTGCTTCTGGTCCAGCCCGCGGATAGAGATCTTTTCGAAATCGTCCTGTTTGACGCTGGCTTCGGCAAAGGCCAGTTTGATGTCGTTGTCATCGGGCCGGAGTTCCATTGCCTGGCGGAAGTAGTCCAGCGCCCGGCTGGCCTCCTGCCGCTGGAAGTGGAGTTTCCCGACCTCAAAAAGCAACCCGGAATCTTTCGGGGTCCTGCGCAGCCGTTCTTCTCTATCGGATATTTGCTCCAGGATTTTTTCATCCTCTTCCCGGCGGCCGCCCAGGTTGCGGATCTGCTGGCAGTCCACAAAAGGTTTGACCATTTCGTAGGTGTCCTCATCGAGGTAGATGGAACCGGGTTCGGCCAGCTCTTCGAGCCGGCTGGCCAGGTTGACGACCTCGCCGATGGCCGAATAGGCGCGGCGGCGGCTGCCGAACAGCCCCACGACCGCGTCACCGGAAGCGACGCCGACGCGCAGCTTCCAGGCGAAATCCCCGGTTTGGAACTTCTCCTGCATCCGGTAGGCTGCTATCACGGCCTGCAGGCGGTGCTGCTGGTGGTCGAGTGGGGCGCCGAACTCGCACATGATGCCGTCGCCCATGTACTTGTCCACGTGCCCGTGGTAGGCCTCGACGATGTCTTCCATCGCCCCGTAGAAGTTGTTGAGGTCGTCCAGGATGACTTCCGGCGACCGGCCGTGCGAGTAGGTGGTGAACCCCTTGAGGTCGCAGAAGAGGACGGAAAGATTCCGTTTCTCTTCGCGCAGACGGCCCTGGATAATCATGCGGGCGACGGCGGCGTCCATGGTGGAGGAGACCCGCTGCAACTCCTCCGCCTTCCGTTGCAGATCCTTCGAGGAGCTTTGCAGGGCGGTGTTGAGGTCGCGCAGTTCGCTGGCCTGGTTCTGGAGTTCCTTGTTGAGTTCCTGCACGTACACGTAGGAACTCATAACGTGCTCGTTCACGCGGCCGAAGGCCCCGCCGACTATCATCAGGAAGCCCGCCCAGATGGCCAACTGAAGCAAGGTCTCCTGGTTCGCGTAAAGAAGGTCGAGAAAAGCGGGGACATTACCCAAAGTGGCGGCTGCGACATACCAGACCCAAATGTAATAAATTCCCACAACCAGCGCGCACAGCACACTGCTCAGAATGGCACGCCGCGCGCCCATCAAGTAGCCGGCGGCCAGGACAGGCAGGTAGAAGAAGTTCAGGAAGGCGATTTTGACTTCGTTAGGAACCCAGTGGAACACTACGACCAAAATAACCAGCACGATGACGATGAAGGC
>CBDUYQ010000302.1:0-2165 GCA_965371475.1 uncultured bacterium | reverse complement strand
ACCGACGACCTGCTCGAAACCCTGGAGCGGGTGCGCGCCCGGCCCAACCCCGAACTCAACCTGATGGGCGTGGTCATTACCATGTTCGACACGCGCACCAACCTGGCGCGCGACAGCTACAATCAGGTCAAAAAGGTCTTCGGCAAGAAGCTGATGCGCACGCAGATCAGCCGGAGCGTCCGGCTGGAAGAAAGCCCGGCCTACAAAGAAAGTATTCTCACCTTTGCGCCCAGTTCCACCGGTGCGGAGGAGTTCATTAAACTCGCCAGAGAGGTACGAAACCGTGTCGAAACGAACCGGGTTGCCCCCCACCGTTAAAATGCGCCACGACAGCCACTATGTGGAGTCGATTTCAGCACTGACGGGCGCGGCCATCGGGAAGATGATCCCGCTGGACCGCATCCAGCCCAACCCGGACCAACCCCGCAAGGTGCTGGGCGACCTGCGCGAACTGACCCTCTCCATCCGCGAGAAGGGCGTGCTGGAGCCGCTGCTCGTCACCTACGACGCTCCCAACGACCTGTACATCATCATCTCGGGCGAGCGCCGTTACCACGCGGCCAAGGCGGCCGGTTTCAGCGAAGTCCCCTGCATCGAGAAAACTGTCGATGCGGCCGAAATGATGGAGATCGCGCTGATTGAAAACCTCCAGCGCAAGGACTTGGACCCGTTCGAGGAGGCCGAGGGGTTCCAGTCTCTAGCCCACCAGTTTGACTACACGCATGAGGAAATCGCCCAGCGCATCGGCAAGTCCCGCGCCACGGTCAGCGAAACGCTGGCCCTGCGCGCCATCCCCCCGCAGATTCGCAAGCAGTGTATTAAATTGGGACTTACCTCAAAGTCAATTCTGTTGCAGGTGGCCCGCCAGCCCAATGACCGCAAGATGGGCGAGCTGGCGGAAAAGCTTGGCGCCGGGATGACCCGGTCGGAAGCCCGCCACGCAGGCAAAAGCGCCGAAAAGTCCAAGCTCAAACCCTACGTCTATAACTACCGCGACCCGGATGGCAAATACACATTCCGGCTGAAGTTCCGCAAGTCGGTGGTGCCGCGGCGGGAACTACGGGATACTATCGAAGCCGTCCTGGAAGCGCTGGAAGTCCAGCCGAACGACAACTAGGGCGCCGTCTCGCTATCCTCCGCCGAGACGGAAGGACAAATCGGGGGGCCGCGATGCCGGATAGCCGTTACACACCTCCCACGGATACCCCGGAGTTGACGCCGGAGCACGCACGCAAACTCCAAACCCTGCGCGATAAGGGGTTCACCTTTCAGCTTTTTCCTCTGTTTCCCGGGTTCATCGGAGCCAGGAAGTACGACTGCGCGGCGTTGCTCCAACCCCGGCCCGGCGGAGTGCTTGCGGTGGGAGCCCAACCCGGCTTCCTGGTGGAAGGGAACATCTCGGTCAAGGTGGAAAAGGGCGGGGAAGAGTGGTTTGTCTGGAAGCAGCACCAGGTAGCCGCCACCACGGAACGGCAACAACAGTTGCGGCAGTTTACTGAGGAACTCGAAAGCTTGCTTGGCGGCTGACAGCAAAGCTATACTAAAGTCTCATACTGGAGTTTCATAAGGACACGGCTTTCATGGCTTCCATCCTCAAGGAAATCGGCGAAACCGCCACCTCGCTGGCCAAGGGGTTTTCCGTTACGCTCAAGACGCTCTTGAGCAAGCCGGTTACAGAGAACTACCCCGACGAGCCGGTCAACTTTGAAGCTCGTTACCGCGGCCTGCACGTTTTGCAGAAGGACGAAAACGGACTGGAGAAGTGCGTGGCCTGCTTCCTCTGCGCCGCCGCCTGCCCGGTGCAGTGCATCTATATCGAAGCCGCCGACAACACCGCCGAGCGCCGCATCAGCGCCTCCGAACGCTACGCCAGCGTGTACAACATTGACTACTCGCGCTGCATCTTCTGCGGCTATTGTGTTGAGGCCTGCCCCTGCGATGCCATTACCCACGGACACGGCTTCGAGATGGCCACTTACAGCGTCGCCGATATGGTTTACCGCAAAGAACAGTTGCTCAACCAACCCCTGAAACCTGACCGCACCTGAGTCCGTGCGGGCGAAATTAAGACGAAAACTCAACCCTGATTTACTCCTTGAAAATACTGCGGTTCTTTGCTTGTCGAGGACTGGCCGAGTGCGCTATTCTCTGATGGGTTTGTTGAG
>CBDUYQ010000301.1:0-2180 GCA_965371475.1 uncultured bacterium | reverse complement strand
AGCACCGCCACAGCCATCAGAATCAGAGACACACCGGCGAACGTCAACGGGTCGGTGGCCGTCACCCCGAAAAGGAGTGTTTCCAGAAAACGGGAAAGGCTGTAGGCTGCGGCCAGTCCAATGGCTGCTCCTATGACCATCAGCACAAGACCTTGGCCGACAACCATCTTTAGGATGTCCGTTCGCCGCGCCCCCAGCGCCATCCGAACACCGATTTCGTGGGTGCGCTGGCTGACCGAATAGGAGATCACACCGTAAACGCCCAGCAAAGCCATGCCCAGCGCAACCGCCGCAAACAGGCCGAGTAGCTGGACGGTAAAACGAGGCTGGTTGAGTTCGGAGGCTACCACAGACTCCATTGTCTGTATCTTGGCAACGGGAAGATCCGGGTCGAGCAATTGCACCTGGGTGCGAACCGCGGGGCCAAAGCCGGCAGGGTCGCCTTCGGTGCGAAGCAAAAACGTCATGAAATTATAGGGTAGCTGGGCCTGCGGCCAATACATGGTGGCGCGGGGTGCGGTGTCGAGGTTGCGCAGGCGGGCGTCACCGACTACACCGACTATTTCCGCTTCGGTCCATTCTCCCCAACTCATGGTGATGCGCTTCCCGATGGGGTTGGTATCTGGCCAGAACTGCTGTGCCAGCGTCTGGTTGACCAGAACAACGTAGGGGCCGTCGGGCGGTTCTTGTTCTGTAAAGGTGCGCCCGCGCAGCACGGGGACATTCAGGGTCTGGAGTGCGTTCCCTTCCAGCGCCCAGACGTTGGTAACGGGCTCTTCGCCTGCCGCTGGCCGGGGCCGGTCATTGACGTAGAAGCTTGTTCCCGAACCGCGGCTACCCAGAGGCAGCCAGCTCAGCGCTCCGGCTGATTGCGCTCCGGGAATACTCTCGATTCGCGCGAGAACGTCGCGGTAGAACTGTGTGCGTTTGGCAGCGGAGTCGTAGCGTGAGCCTGGCAGGGATAGTTCCATCGTCAGCAGCCCCGCCGGGTTGTAGCCGGTGTTTACCGACGACAACTGCAGAAAACTTCGAACCAGTAAACCGGCGCCCACCAGAAGCACCATAGCCACGGCAACCTCCACGACAACCAACAGGTTGCGCACATGGTGGCGGCCGGTTCCGGCGGCCGTGGTCCGTCCGCCCTCTTTCAGCGTTTCGTGCAGTTCCGGTTTGGAAGTTTGCAGTGCGGGTACAAGTCCGAAAAGGATGCCGGTCAGCATCGACAACAGCAAAGAAAACCCGAGCACCTGCGGGTTCAGAGAGATTTCCCTGAAAGTGGAGATTTCCGCCGGGATGACCGTCAGCAGGCTTTGCAGACCAACGTAGGCGGTCAGGATTCCGGCGAGGCCGCCTACGGAGGCCAGTAAAACACTTTCCGTTAGCAACTGGCGAAGCAAGCGCAACCGTCCTGCGCCCAGGGCCACTCGGATGGAGAGTTCTTTTTCGCGTTTGGCAGCCCGCGCCAGCAGAAGATTAGCGACGTTGGCGCAGGCTATCAACAGAACGAATCCCACCGCTCCCATCAAGACCAGCAAAGCGATTCGCGTGTTGCCCACCAGGTCCTGGTGCAAAGGGAAGACGTTGACGTTCCAGCCCGCGTTGAATTCCGGGCGTTCTTCCTCCAGTTGCCGGCCGAGGTTGGCCATTTCGGCTTGCGCCTGTTCGAGTGTCACGCTGTCTTTGAGCCGGGCAACCACCTGCAGCCAGCGCCCCCGGGAGTTCCGGAGTGATTGCGGGACCCAAAAGTCTGCTCCGGTGGGAAAACTGAAATCCGGGGGCATCACCCCGATGATGGCCGCTGGCCGCCCGTTCACGGACAGCGTCCTGCCCAGAACGTCCGGGTCGCCGCCGAAGCGGCGCTGCCAGTACCCGTGGCTGAGGACTATGACGTCATCGGAATCCGTCCGTCCGTCTTCCGGCAGAATGGTGCGGCCCAGCAGCGAGGGAGCGCCGAGCGTGGTAAAGAAGTTTCCCGTAACAATACCCGCCGGTACGCGGTCCGGCTCGCCCAACCCGGTGAGATTCAGCGGGAAGCGGGCAAAAGCCGCCATCTGGGTGAACACGGTGTTTCTCTCGCTCCACTCCAGGTAGTTGCCCGGGTTGACTACGTTGCGCTCGCGCCCCCGGATGTAATTTTTCTCCCATACCATCACCAGCCGGTCCGGGTCCTGGAAGGGCAG
>CBDUYQ010000300.1:0-2180 GCA_965371475.1 uncultured bacterium | reverse complement strand
CACGGCTACAGCGGCCACTCCATGGTGGCCAAGGCGCTCACCGCGCACGCGCCCTGGCGCGCGGGCGGCATAGTGAGCGTCGGCATCGAGCACGCCATCAACCCCTACTGCTACCGCTGCCCCTTGAAACTCAAGTACCCGGAGTGCGAAGTCGCCTGCGCCGACGACGTCGAAGAGGTTATCCGCACCAGCACCTCGGGCCGCATCGCCGCCTTCCTGGCCGAGCCGATTCAGGGCGTGGGCGGGTTCATCACTCCGCCGCTCGAATACTTCAAGAAAGTTTATTCAACCGTCAAAAAATACGGCGGGCTCTTTATTGCCGACGAAGTCCAGACCGGCTTTGGCCGCACCGGCAAAAAATGGTTCGGCATCGAGCACTTCGGCGTCGTGCCGGACATCCTGACCGCCGCCAAGGGAATGGCCAACGGCGCGCCCGTGGGCGCTACCATCGCCAAACCGGAAATTGCCGACAAGTTTCAAGGTATGACGCTCTCCACCTTCGGCGGCAATCCCGTCACCGCTACGGCGGCGCGGGCCACCATCGACGTTATCGAAGAGGAAAATCTATTGGAGAACACCCACACCGTCGGCAACTACCTGCGCGAAAAATTGGAAGCGCTCCAGGAGAAATTCCCGGTTATCGGCGACGTGCGCGGCATGGGGCTGATGCAGGCGCTGGAGTTGGTAAAAGACCCGCAGACCAAAGAGCCCGCCCCCGAGCAGACCGGGCAACTGATGGAACACTGCCGCACCAACGGCCTGCTGATCGGCAAAGGCGGTCTTAACGGCAACGTCATCCGGATTGCCCCGCCCATGAACATCGGTAAGCCCGACGTGGACGAAGCCGCGGAGAAACTGGAAAAGTCCCTCGTACAGATAAAGCTCTGACAAGGATTGAAACTGGAGGAAGTCATGGCAACCGCAACTCAGACTACCAAGGCAACCATCTGCCCCAACTACATTGACGGCCAGTGGGTAGAATCCCGCTCCGGCCAGTCGCTCGAACGCCGCAACCCGGCCAACCACGACGACCTGCTCGGCGCCGCTCCGTTAAGCTCGCGGGAAGAGATGCGCGAAGCCGTGGCAGCGGCCAAAAGAGCGCTCGAAGGCTGGAAGTCCACCCCGGCGCCGGCGCGCGGCGCCATCATCGCGAAGGCTGCCAGAATTCTGGAATCGCAAAAGGACGACCTCGCCCGCCTGGTCACCCGGGAAGAGGGCAAGGCGGTCAACGAGGCCAAAGGGGAACTCCAGCGCGCCATCAACGTCCTGGAATACTCCGCCGGGGAGGCCACCCGCCTGACCGGCGAGACCCTGCCCTCGGCGCTCGCCAACAACTTTGCCTACACCATCCGGCAGCCGCTGGGCGTTGTCGGCCTGATAACCCCGTGGAACTTCCCCGTCGCCGTCCCGGTCTGGAAAATCGCCCCGGCTCTGGTCTGCGGCAACACGCTGGTCTGGAAGCCGTCGGAGTTGACCCCCTTTACCTCCAAACGAATCATGGAAATCTTTGCGGAAGCAGGCGTACCGGCGGGCGTATTCAACATGGTCAACGGCGCAGGAGAAGAAGTCGGCGCGGAACTGGTCGAGCACCCCGACGTCCCCGCCCTGAGTTTCACCGGCTCCACCGCCGTCGGCACGCTCATTTACGCCCAGGGCGCGAAGCACCTGAAGAAAATCCAGTGCGAGATGGGCGGCAAGAATCCCGTCGTGGTGTTGGAAGACGCCGACTTGGAGCTGGCCGCCGACAATGTGGTAATGGGCGCGTTCGGCTCTACCGGCCAGCGCTGCACCGCCACCAGCCGCGTGGCCGTGATTGAAACAATCGCCGACAAGTTCGTGGCAATGCTCAAGGAGCGCGCTGCCAAACTCAAAACGGGCGATGGCGGCAAAGACCCCGGCGCCATCGGCCCCTCGGTGGACGAAAACCAGTTCAACAAGGTGCAGGGGTACCTGGCGATTGGCAAAAAGGAAGGCAAGCTGGTTTGCGGCGGCAAGCGGCTGACCGGCCCTGAGCACGACGCCGGCTACTTCACCGCCCCCACCATCTTTGATAACGTGGCATCGGATTCCCGCATCGCCCAGGAGGAGGTCTTCGGCCCGGTGCTCTCCATCATCCGCGTCAAGGACTTCGACGAAGCGATTGCCGTAGCCAACAGCGTCAAGTACGGCCTGGCGGCCTC
>CBDUYQ010000299.1:0-2191 GCA_965371475.1 uncultured bacterium | reverse complement strand
CAGCATCAGGCTGACGGAGAGAAGGATCAGGAAGCGATACACCCCACTCGCAGGATTGAACCACCCCGGGGCAAGTTCTGTTTGTTCGCTCATGCTTGCTGCCTCGCTCGCGGCTCTACTCTCTTCACTCCGAACCAGCGAAAGTCAGTTCTTGCAACACCGCTTCCGCAGCGTACACTATGCGCAACGCCTCCACAATTCCCGCTGCGTGCACCGAGACCGAACGCGCCACCCGATCGGAATAGAGGAAGCGGTTCGGCAGTTGCTGGATGTTGCCGTCGAAAATAATCCCCACCAGCTCGCCGCGCTGATTCACCACCGGGCTGCCGGAGTTGCCCCCGATGATGTCATTGGTGGAAACAAAATTGAAGGGCGTGTCCAAATTAAGCGCCCCTTTCTTCTCCACCCACCGCTGCGGGAGCCGGTAAGGCGGAATACCGGCGTGGCGCTCGAAGAGCCCGTGGAAGGTTGTGTACCAGCGCCGCGGTCGGCCCTCCTCGGTGTAGCCCCGCACTGCGCCGAAGCTCAGCCGCAGCGTAAAGGTCGCCTCCGGGTAAGTGGTGGTGCCACGGGTGGCAAACAGCGCCTGCGCCAGCAACGAACCATTTTGGCGGTCCACCGCCTGTACCTCATCCTGGCGGCGCTTGCGCAGTTCACGCGCCCGCTCGTCCACCAAGCGCGCCAGAGCGATCAGGGCATCCTCGGAACTTGCCACGGCCTCGCTGCCGCCTTCCACCAACGCCCGGCGCGCCTCCACCGACTGAAGGCTTGATGCCTCCACGTAAGCTGCCGCAGCCGCCGCCGGGCTGCGGCCCTGCAAAACCCTCTCCACCAACGCATCGCCGGCTCCGAAGGCGTCGCGCATCTCCATCAGCACCTGCGCCAGCATGGTTTCCTGAAAGGAATCATAAATGGGCGCTTCGGAAAATAGGCCCTGCTTGAGCGAGTCCAGGTTGCTCTCCCGATACTCGCGTAAGCGCTCCTCGTTGGGCTTGGCCGTCTCCGCCGGCAGGCGCACAAGCGTACGCGCGATTTCGAACAGGCGCACCTGCTCCAGCCCTACTCCACCCTCAAGCAACTGGTAGGCCCGATAAAAGTTGGCGTAGTTTTTTCGGGATTCCGCCAGCGCCTCCCACACCGAGCCGTACTTCGTTTCCTTTTCCGGGTCGGCAGCAATCTTCGCCCGTAGTTGCCGCTCGTCAACTTCTTTCTGACCCATCAACTCGGGGTCCCCCAAACCCGAGAGTTCGCCGGTAATGGCCTTGACCGCGTTTTCGTAACTGAAAATTGTGTCGCGAGCGATGCGGGCTTCTTCGGGACCGCCGGAAGAGTAGTCGCCCAAAACTGCCAGCCGCGCTTTGAGTACCTTCAGCACCCAGGGGTAGGACGTATCGCGCAGAAATTCCAGTTGTGCCAGTGTGAGCTGCCGGCCGCTGGAGCCCGGGTTGCCCGACACAAACACCACTTCGCCGTCGCTGATCCCCTTCGGATTCCAGGTCAGGTAATGTTCCGCCTGCACCGGCTGATCGTTCTCATAGACGTGGAAAAAAGCTACGTCCAGACAATAGCGGGGATAGGTAAAGTTGTCCGGGTCGCCGCCAAAGAATGCGACCTCCGATTCGGGCGCGAACACCAGCCGCACGTCGGTGTACTTCTTGTACCGGTAGAGGCTGAAGACTCCGCCCTCGTAGAGCACCACCACGTCACAACGCAGCCCGGTCTTCTCCGCGCACTCCTTCTCCAGCCGGGCCCTGCCACCGCGCTGGGCGGTGTTGCGGGCGGCAGCATCCATTGCAGGCGTAACGCCGGCGTTCACCGCGTCAGTCACGTCCTCGATGCCCATAACTACGTTGAGTTCGAGGTTTGGGCACTTCGCCTCTTGCTCCCGGGTAGGAGCGTAGAATCCGTTGGCCACGTAATCCTTCTCAGGCGAGCTCAGCCCCTGGACGCAAGCCAACCCAATGTGGTGGTTGGTCATCACCAGCCCGTGTGGACTCACAAACGAGCCCGAACCGCCATTGTTGAAGCGCACCGAACTCAACCGGATGTGCTGCAGCCAGGCGTCGGAGGGCGCAAAACCGTAGCGCTGCTCAACCAGGTGTTTGGGGAAGTCATTGAACGTCCACATCCCTTCGTCGGCCCGAGACGCGAGCACGCCCACGATGAGAACCATTACACACCACACGAAAAG
>CBDUYQ010000298.1:0-2192 GCA_965371475.1 uncultured bacterium | reverse complement strand
GGTAGAGGGTTAGGAAAGGATATTCAGCGCGCGGCGGAAGCTTCCCTGTTCCTGATCAATCTTGCGCTGGAGTTGCATGATGGCGTAGAGCAGCGATTCGGGGCGCGGCGGGCAGCCCGGCACATAGACATCCACCGGAATAATCTGGTTGACGCCCTGCACCAGCGCGTAGTTGTTGAATACGCCGCCGGAGGTCGCGCAGGCGCCCATGGAAATCACCCACTTGGGCTCCGGCATCTGGTCATAGAGCCGCTTGATGACCGGGGCCATCTTCTGCGAGAGCCGCCCGGCCACAATCATCAGGTCGGCCTGCCGGGGGGAGCCGCGGAAAACCTCTGCGCCGAAACGGGAGAGGTCGTAGCGCGGGTCGCCGGTGGCCATCATCTCGATGGCGCAACAGGCGAGGCCAAAACTCAGGGGCCAGAGCGAAGACCGGCGCGCCCAGTTCACCGCCTTATCGAATTGCGCCAGGATGATGCCTTCGGGCGCGGGGTTGTCGAGATGCGCGCCCATTCGGAATTGTGTTGAACTCTTATTGCCATTCATAATGTTGTACGGTTACCAATCACCGTGTCCTAATTATATCCCATCCAGCGCCGGGGTTATCAGATTTTCAATACGACCTTGCCGAACTGCTCGCGGCTTTCCAGGTACTCGTGGGCGGCGGCGGCTTCCGCCAACGGAAAGACACGGTCCACCACCGGCTTGAGCCTGCCCTGCCTCACAAGTTTCAGGACATCCCCCAGTTCGCCCCGCGTGCCCATGTAGCTGCCCAGAATAGTCCAGTGACTGGAAAACAGCTTGCGAATATCGAATCCGGCTTTCCCGCCGGTGGTAGCGCCGCAGGTGACCAGCCGGCCGGCTCGGGTCAAACAGCGCAGGCTGCGCTCCCAGGTGGCTTCGCCGACGTGCTCGAAAACGATATCGACACCGCGTTTTCCGGTAAACGATTTCACCCGCTCAACCACATCTTCTGAATTGTGGTTGACGGTTTCGTCCGCGCCGAGTTCCATTGCCTTGGCCAATTTGGCGTCTGACCCGGCGGTGGCAATCACCCGCGCGCCGTGCAATTTGGCAATCTGGATGGCTGCGCTCCCCACGCCACTGCCCGCGCCCCAGACCAGAACGTCCTCTCCGGCTTTAAGGGTGGCCCGGCCCAGCAACATGTGCCAGGCGGTGAGAAAAACCAGCGGAACGGCCGCCGCCTGTTCAGACGACAAGCCTCCGGGCATCGGGAAGGCGTTGACTTCCGGCGCGGCAACATACTCGGCGTAGCCCCCTTCGAGGAGATACCCGAGCAGGGTGTACTTCCGGCATTCGTTGTCCAGACCATTGGCACAGGTCTGGCAGACGCCGCAGGAGACACCGGGACACAGCACCACTTTGTCTCCCACCTTGACGCGGGTGACGTGCGAGCCGACTTCGGCGATCTCTCCGGCAATGTCGCTGCCGGGGATATGCGGTAGCGGAATCTTGACGCCGGGCAAACCGCCCCGGACCCAGATGTCGAGGTGGTTGAGCGCACAGGCCTCAACACGCACCAGGACGTCGGTGGGACCCATCGGGGGTTTGGGCGCATCGGTGTACTCCAACACTTCCGGGCCGCCGTGCTTCTCCATTACGATTGCCTTCATCGCCTTCTCCCCTGGATGAGGTTGAGATTCACTCATCATAGCAAAACTGCTGCGGGTAAACGGAGGGTGCAGCAGGCGTGGCAGAACGCAGCCTGTTATTAAAGTCCCAGTGCGAGGAGAAATTTACGGCAGGAAGAAAGTCCGCGGCTTGATCTCGATGATTTTCCAGCTCTTCTCGCCCCGGTGGAAAGTAAATTCAATCTGTTGCCGGCGTCTCTGGTTGCGGGAGACATTGTCGCGGTCGGAGTACCGCATCTCGGCGTCGATAATCATCACCGCTTTGTCACCCTCCAGTTCGACGCTGGCTTCCCGAAGGAAGATGCGTATTTCTCCCACGGACAAAAGGAACTGCGTGACCCCGTCCTCAAAGCGGGGAAAGTCGTAAAACTTTTTGTCATCCACTATCCGGTGGAGGTTCGCGGGCGATTGCTGCTCGATGGTTTGTCTGAAGTTCCGGATAACACGGCTGATAGCGCGCCGGTTTAATTTTTCTTCCCGGAGACCCTCGGAAGCTCGCGGCTTCTTCTTTTCTTTTTCTTTTTCCGGGGTTTTCTCTTC
>CBDUYQ010000297.1:0-2196 GCA_965371475.1 uncultured bacterium | reverse complement strand
GAGCAGGTCGAAGATGCCTTGCTGGTCTTCCAGGTTGGGGCAGGCCGGGTAGCCGAACGAAAAGCGCGAGCCGCGGTACTTCTGGTGGAACAGGTCCTTAACCTTCTTCGCGTCGTCCCCGGCAATCCCCAGTTCTTTCCGGAACCGTTTGTGCATCACCTCGGCCAGCGCTTCGGCGGTCTCCACGCCCAGCCCGTGCAGGTAGAGGTAGCGGGTGTACTCGTCGGCATGGAAAAGTTTCTGCGCCTCTTCTGAGGCGCGCGGGCCAATCGTCACCACTGAGAAACCTACTACGTCCACCTGGCCCGACTCCTTGGGCGCAAAGAAGTCGGCGACGCACAACTTTCGTCCCTCGCGCTGGCGTGGAAAGGTAAAGCGCAGGGCCTCTTCCGGCAGAGCATTTTCTGGCAACGCCTCGCCCGGCTTCCAACCATCATTGGGAGCGCCATAGACTATCAGGTCGTTACCGTCGGCCTGGCAGGGGAAGTAGCCGTAAACCACCTGCGGCTCGAACCACCCCTGTTCGATAACTTCCTTTTGCAACTCGCACAGGATGGGCCGGTACTTCTCTTTGATTGCGCGCTCGTAGTCCTTTGGGGAAGCCGTCTTCAGTTGCCACTGGTTCTTGAATAACGCGACCTCGTTGATGTAGCCGAACAGTTTCTTGAGATCAAAGTCCTTCGCCACCCGGACGCCGTAGAACGGCGCTGGGGGAATCTCCACGTCGTGCGCGATGGCGGTGGACCGCACAGCGGGCGCTTCCGGCGCCACCTCTTCATTCGCTGTAGCAAACTCTTTCACCGTCTGCCCCTCTTCCAGCAACGTCACGCGCTTGTCGTCATCGCCGGTAAGGGAGTCCATGGTGTGCAGTCCGGCAAAGGCGTCCACGCCATAAAAGACACCGCGGTTATAGATGCGCCGCAGGTCGTCCTCGACGTACTTCCGTGTGAGCGCCGCCCCGCCGCAGATAACCGGGAACTCGAGGCCCTGCTGTTGCAGGTCTTCGAGCACGTACTTCATCTCCAGCGTCGATTTGACCAGCAAACCGCTCAGCCCGATGGCGTCGGCCTTGTGCTCTTTGGCGGCGGCGATAATGGGGTCGGAGGGCTGCTTGATGCCGAGGTTCACCACCTTGTAGCCGTTGTTGGTCAGGATGATGTCCACCAGGTTCTTGCCGATGTCATGCACATCGCCCTTGACCGTGGCCAGCACCATCGTGCCTTTCTCCTGTCCCTCGGTCTTTTCCATCATCGGTTCCAGGTAGGTCACCGCCTGCTTCATCACACCGGCCGAGTCGAGCACCTGCGGAAGCTGCATCTTGCGCGCGCCGAACAGGTCGCCGACAATCTTCATCCCATCGAGCAATATCCCATTGATGATTTCGAGCGGGGAATAGCCTTCCAACGCTTCGTCGAGAATTTTCTCCAGCGGCCTCCGCGCCGCGCCGTCGCCGATGGCCTTCTCGCCGTTGATGATGCAGTGCTTGAGCTTGTCCTCGACGGCAAGCTTGAGCAGGTCTTCCGCCGGCGTCTCCTCCTTCTGCTTTATGCCGGAGAGTTTGTTCATGTAGTTTTGCAGCGGGTCGCCGTCCGTGGGGTCGAAGAAGATGAGCTTGCGCGCCAGCGCCACCTCCTCTTCCGGAATTTTGTAAAGCGGGTAAATCTTGGTGTAGTTGATTATCGCCATGTCGAGCCCGTGGTTGACCGCCTCGTGGGTAAACACGCTGTTGAGCACCCGGCGCGAGTAGGTCGAAAGCCCGAAGGAGATGTTGCTCACCCCCAGTATCGTATGCACGCCGGGCAGCTCCGCCTTGATGCGCTTGACCGCGTTCAGCGTTTCGATGCCGGCGGTGCGATAGTCCTCCTGTCCGGTCGAGATGGGCAGGGTAAGCGCGTCGAAAATGAGGTCGCCGGGGTGGATGCCGTACTTCTCCGTTGCCAGTTTATAGATGCGTTGGGCGACGGCAACTTTCCTGTCGGCGGTGAGCGCCATACCCTCTTCGTCAATGGTGAGCGCAATCACCGCCGCGCCGTACCGCTTCGCCATTGGCAGGACTTTGCTGGTGCGCTTCTCGCCGTCCTCCAGATTGATGGAGTTGATAATGGCTTTGCCGGGGATGCGCTTGAGCGCCTCTTCGATTACGTCGGCTTCGGTCGAGTCCACCACAATCGGCGCCGGGACGCGGGTGGCAATCTT
>CBDUYQ010000296.1:0-2201 GCA_965371475.1 uncultured bacterium | reverse complement strand
TCCAACGGCAGGACGTCTGCCTTTGGAGCAGAAAATTCAGGTTCGAATCCTGGCTCCCCAGCCAAAAGCAGGCACCAGAAGCAGGTAGAAGGCGGGCCGCAGAGCGGCCGCCACTAATGAAAAAATCACCCGATGAGGGAACCGTGGCTAACAACCCGATAAAGGTGTTTACCGGCAGCGCGAATCCCAGCCTGGCAAAGGAGATTTGCGGCTGTTTGAGCCTGACCATGGGCCAAGCCACCTTGGGCCAGTTCAGCGACGGCGAAACCTATTTTCAGGTGGGGGAAAACGTACGCGGCGTGGATGTCTTTGTCGTCCAGCCTACCTCCCACCCGGTGGACCATCACCTGATGGAACTCCTGCTGATGATCGACGCTTTCAAACGCGCCTCCGCCGCCCGCATTACCGCGGTGATGCCCTACTACGGCTATGCCCGGCAGGACCGCAAGGACAAGCCCCGCGTGCCGATTTCCGCCCGGATGGTTGCCGACCTGATTGAAACCGCCGGGGCGAGCCGCGCGCTGATGATGGACCTGCACGCGCCGCAGATTCAAGGCTACTTCAACGTGCCCGTCGATCACATCTTTGCCACGCCGGTGTTGCTGGAGTACTTCCAGTCGAAGCAACTCACCGACCTGACCGTGGTGGCCCCCGACGCCGGCGGCGTGGAGCGCGCCCGCTTCTTTGCCAAGAAAATCAACGATGCGCCTATTGCCATCGTGGACAAGCGCCGTGTCGATGTGAACGTCGCCGAGGTGCTCAACGTCATCGGCGAAGTCGAAGGCCGCACTGCTCTGATTATTGACGACATGGTGGATACCGCCGGTACACTGGTCAAGAGCGTCGATGCGTTGCTCAAGCAGGGCGCACGGGAAGTCTATGCCGCCTGCACCCACCCGGTGCTGAGCGGCCCGGCTCTGGAGCGCATTGCCGACTCCCAACTCAAGGAACTGGTCTCGACCAATTCGATTCCGCTCAACGGCGTGGGCGCCAAATCCGGGCAGATTAAGATTTTGAGCATCGGCCCCTTACTGGCCCGGGCTATCCGGTCGATTCACGAGGAAGCCTCGGTCAGCACACTTTTTATTTGATCAGGAGAGAGAAGCATGGCTGAAATGGTTATGGAAGCACAGACGCGGGAAGTCCGCGGCAAGGGCGGGGCGCGCTCCACCCGCCGGGCGGGGCAGATTCCCGCCGTGGTTTATGGCGCCCGCAAGGACCCGGTCGCCCTCAGCGTGAACCCGCGCAGCGTAGAAATGGTTCTCAAATCCGAGCACGGCCACAACGTCATCCTCACCCTTGACATCAAGGGCAAGGGCAAGACCTCGGCCATGATCCGCGACTGGCAGGTGGACCCGGTCAAAGGCAACCTCCTGCACGTGGACTTCCTCCGCATCGCCCTGGACGAGAAGATCCGCGTCAAAGTCGCCGTCCATTTTGAAGGCAACCCCGTCGGCGTCCGGGAGCAGGGCGGTCACCTGGAGGTCGTTAATCGGGAAGTGGAAATCGAGTGCCTGCCGGGCGACATCCCGGAAGAGTTCCGCGTGGACGTTTCCTCCCTCGAACTCGGGAAAGGGACGCACGTCAGCGGCCTCAGTATCGATACCAGCAAGATTACGGTCCTCACCGACTCTGGGCAAATTTTGATCCATGTGGTGGCCCCGCGCGTGGTGGAAGAAGAGCCGACCGAAGAGGAGGCCGCCGCGGCAGCCGAGGCTGCTCCGGCAGAACCGGAAGTGGCCAAGCGCGGCAAGGCCGATGAAGAAGAGGGCGACAAGGCCGACAAGGCCGAGAAGGGCGGAAAGAAAGAGTAGCCCGTTCGCCGCCGGGAGCGTTCGCTGGTGTGGTTGATAGTGGGGTTGGGCAATCCCGGTTCCGAGTACGCTGGAACCCCGCACAACCTCGGGTTCGCCGTGCTGGAAAAGCTGGCCGAGGCAGTCCGCCGGGGGCGGCAGGAGCACAAGGCCGATGCCTTCCTGCTCCGGGGCCGGCTCGACGGCAAAGACGTGCTGCTGGCACAGCCGCAGACGTACATGAATTTGAGCGGTCAGGCGGTGGGCGCGCTGCTGCGGCAGGAAGATTTGACCACCGGGGAGTTGGTGGTCGTCACTGACGACTTCAATCTCCCCTGGGAAACGATTCGTATCCGCGAGCGCGGCAGCGCCGGCGGACACAACGGCCTCGAATCGGTTATCGAGGCG
>CBDUYQ010000295.1:0-2206 GCA_965371475.1 uncultured bacterium | reverse complement strand
GTGGCGGTTCGAGAACGGGCCGGTGGACTGGGGAAATCCGCCGATGACTTCCGACCCGGCAAAATTCACGGAGGAGACGGGAGAGAAAACTATGAAAGCGGAGAGGTGGTTTGCCATCTTATACACCCCCCGGCCCGGTCTTGTGCAGGCGGTGATTGAAAACAATGTTCCTGAAAACGATAAGAAAATAGTTGAAAAACATTTCATTTATTTGAAATCATTGTATGAGGCGGGCCGGGTGGTCATGGTCGGGCGCACAATGACCGGTAAGGCAGAGGACTTCGGCATAGCAGTTTTGCAAGCAGCCACAGAGTCTGAAGCCCGGCAGTTGATGGAAAATGATCCGGGCATCATAGAAGGGTTTTTCCGGGCCGAATTGCGGCCCTTTAGCTTGGCGTTGTTGGCCGGGAAGTAGCTATTGGGTTAGCGAGGTGAAAGGGACGAGTTCTTCTGGCAGGGTGAAGCGGACGTCTTCGGGGATCACTTCGACCTCTTCGACGTTGTCGTAGCCGAGTTCCCGCAGCCGGTCTACCACCTGCGTGACCAGCCGTTCCGGGGCAGAGGCCCCCGCCGTGAGAGCAATCTTGTTGCATCCTTCCAGCCAAGCGGGGTCGATGGAGCCGGCGCTGTCGATAAGGTGAGAACTCGCTCCGACCATGTTGGCCACCTCGACCAGCCGGTTGGAGTTGGCGCTGTTTTCCGACCCTACTACCAGCACCAGGTCCACTTTCTTGCCGACAGTCATCACCGCCTCCTGGCGGTTCTGCGTGGCGTAGCAGATGTCGTCGGCGGGCGGTCCCTGGATGGCGGGGAAGCGTTCCTGGAGCTTGGCGATGATGTGCTCGGTGTCGTAGCGGCTCAGGGTTGTCTGGGTGAGATAGACGAGCTTGCCGGGGTCAGGGACTTCGACCTGGGCGGCCTCTTCCACGCTGGAAACCACAATGGTGGCTTCCGGGGCCTCGCCCGAGGTTCCTTCGACCTCGTCGTGGTCGCGGTCACCGATAAGGAGAATCGTATGGCCTTGCCGGGCGAAGTTAATCGCCTCCAGGTGGACTTTGGTTACCAGCGGGCAGGTGGCGTCAATCACGCGCAGCTTTCGAGCCTCGGCCTGCTGGCGAGTAATGGGCGAGACACCGTGCGCGCTGAAGATCAGCCGCGCTCCTTCCGGCACCTCCTCGAGAGTGTCAACGAAAACGGCGCCCTTGGCTGCCAGCTCTTCTACTACGAAGTGGTTGTGAACGATTTCGTGCAGGACGTAGATGGGCGCGCCGTAGGCCTTGAGCGCCAGGTCAACGATTTCAATCGCGCGCACCACCCCGGCGCAGAATCCGCGGGGCCGGATGCGGTAGAGAGTCTTTCCGTTAGAAGTGTTCGTCGCCATGTTGCAGTACACTCTGCAAGGAAATTATAGCTGATTCAACTGGAAGGTACGAGTGAGCGGCCGCAGCCAGAAGCGCCACAACAGTTTCCCGAGGAAGAACCAGAAAACCAGGTGCAGCCCCCAGCGGGCGAAGAAGGTTGCCAGGGCCAGCAGCATCCCGGTAAAGCCGTTGTAACCTTCGGCCGCGGCGTTGCGAATTTGCCGGAAGGATCCTGTTCCTGCGCCTTCAATCTGACTGTTGAATTCTTCGATAAGTTCCAGGTGGATGGAGGCCATGGCCGCCCGTCCCAGCATGGCCTGGCGCTGGGCTTCCATGCGTTCGATCCCCTGCCGGGTGCGGGTAATCTCGCGCTCGACTTCCAGCACCTCGCGGACTTTGCCGGTGCGCTTTTCGAGCAATTCAACCAGCCGGCCCTCGGCGGCGCGCGAATTGCGTAGCCGGGCTTCCAGATCCACGAGCTGGTCAGTGAGTTCTTCGGCGGTCATGTTCTCGCGGACGATCTTTCCCAAAGTACGGAGTTCTCTTAGAACGTCCTGCAAGTTGTCATTTGGGACCCGCAGGTGGAAGCTGGCCTTCTGCTTTTGGTTGTGTTGCAGGCTGGTGCGGGAGTCTTGCAGGTAACCGCCGGCTTCGGTAACCAGCGACTCAACTTTGCGGTGGGCCGCGTCAAAATCTTTAACTTCAAGGCCCATCGTGACCTGATAGGCAAGCATGCGGCGTTCGAGGTCGGCGGCCTGTTTGAGTTTCCGCTGGAGGGCAAACCTGTCCTGCGCGAAGGCGCCCGCGCCCGATTGCGGGGCGGCAGGTTCGGAGGCAAGGGCAGG
>CBDUYQ010000294.1:0-2214 GCA_965371475.1 uncultured bacterium | reverse complement strand
CGCGAATGGAGGTTTTGCAGACCTCTCCCTTAGACCACTTGGGCACCGCGCCTCAACACCATCGGTATAACCAGTATAGCGAAATTCGCTGAGGGCAGCCACGCGAGAGAGGCATGGACCCGTACAGGCAATTCAGGCGGGGCCAAACGCTCCGGGGTATAACCGGACTTCCGGCTGCTTTCCGGACTGCGCATCCACCGCCACAACATCAAATCGGTAGCGGACATCCGGCCAGCCGCGCCGCTTCAGGTAGTTCCGAGCCAGCCCCCGCATGGAGTGCTGCTGATCAAAAGTTATGCTTTCTTCGGGCAGGTTGCCTTTCTCTCCGGTGCGGGTCTTGACCTCAACAAACACGAGCACATCACCGTCCCAGGCAATCATGTCGATGTCCCCTTGTTTGGAAGCTGCCTGGTAGTGGCGGCGGATAACCGTGTAACCCTGGCGGCGGAGGAACCAGTAAGCCAGCAACTCGCCGCGTCGGCCCACGCGCCCGCGTTCGCGGCCTTCTTCGGTCTCACCTTTCACATCGCCTGAGCGCATCCCCCCGGAGGCGGCCCACCGGCTGACCAGAGCGTAAACGCCACGGGCGAAGAGCGGCATGGTTACTTGACCACCTCAGCCTTTTTCCACTTCGGTCAGCGCCTCTTCCAGCAGACCGAGGGCGGTATCCGCCTGCTCTTTGTTCACCACCAGCGGCGGCAGCAAGCGAACCGAGTTCGCCCCGCAACCCAGCACCAGCAGCCCGCGCCGGAAGCAGGCCTGTACAACGGCGTCGCGCTCGGTGGTGGCGCGTTCTTTGGTCTGCTGGTCGCGCACCAGTTCGACGGCAATCATCAGCCCTACGCCGCGGACGTGCCCGACGAGCTTATGCCCGGTGGGCCAATCGGCCAACTGCTTCAGGATGTGTTCGCCCACTTCGCGGGCGTTATCGAGCAGGCCACTTTCAATCACTTTCATGGTAGCCAGCGCGGCGGCAATCGCCACCGGGTTGCCGCCAAAGGTGGACGCATGCGCGCCCGGCTTCCAGTCCATTACATCGTCACGAGCGATGATGGCGCCCAGCGGCAGCCCTGAGGCAATGCCCTTGGCGTTGGTAATGATGTCGGGTGTGATGCCGCTGTGCTCGGAAGCCCACCACTTCCCCGTCCGTCCCATGCCGCTTTGGACTTCGTCGGCGACCAAAAGGATGCCGTGCTGACGGCAAATCTTCTCCAGCCCCAGCAGGAACTCCGGCGGCGGGATGATGTAACCGCCTTCGCCCTGAATCGGCTCGACGAAAATTGCCGCCACCTCTTCCGGGGAAGTTACGGTGCGCAGAATGGTCTGCTCAAGATAGTTTAGGCAGGCTGCGGCGCTGTCCCCGGGCGCGGAACCCAGCGGGCAACGGTAGGGGTTGGCATAGGGCGCGTGGTAAACGCCGCTGAGCAGAGGACCGAAGCGCTCGCGCTGCACGCTCTTGCTCGAAGTCAGCGAAAGGGCTCCTAAAGTCCGTCCGTGGAAACAACCGTGGAAGGCGATGAAGTTTTTGCGCCCGGTGGAGTAGCGGGCCAGCTTCATCGCGCCTTCTATCACCTCGGCGCCGGAGTTGCCGAAGAACACCCGCTTGGGCGAATCGCCCGGCGCAGTCGCCCCCAGCTTCTCGGCCAGTTCCGGCATACCGCGGTAATAAAAATCGGTGCCGGACATGTGCAGAAACTTCCCGGCTTGCTCCCTAATCGCAGCTACCACTTCCGGGTGAGAATGGCCGGTCGAGGTGACCCCGATGCCGGCGGTGAAATCGAGAAACACGTTGCCGTCAACGTCTTCTACCACCGCCCCCTCGCCCCGCTTTATTACCAGGGGATAGTCGCGGGTGTAGGAGGTCGATATGGTGCGGTCGTCAGCGGCGATAATCTGCTTGGCCTTCGGCCCCGGCAGTTCGGTCTTAAGCTGCGGAGACTTGACCTCCAACAAAGCTTTTACTTGAGTCATGGAATCTCTCCTTCCTGGGATTTTTTTCCGCCCCGTGGGGCACGGTGAGGAAGGAAAAGGGCTAGTCAACGCCGAAGAGTGCGGGCCGGGTTTCAGCAGGAAGGCAAGGATGTGGCATTGCGACCGGAGATCGGTAACTCTTGATGGAATGCTTCACTTCCGCCTCCAGCGGACTCCGCCCTTGGCATCTTCCACAATGATACCACCGTCGGCGAGCTTGTCGCGAATTTCATCGGATCGGGC
>CBDUYQ010000293.1:0-2224 GCA_965371475.1 uncultured bacterium | reverse complement strand
TGCAACAGTTCGTCCGGCGGGCCCGCAGCGCCGACCCGGACAGCGTGGCAACTCTGATTTACACCTCCGGGACCACAGGACGGCCCAAGGGGGTGCTGCTGACGCAATCGAACCTCGGCACCAACGCCCGCGACTCTTTTCACACTTTCGATGTTGAACCCGGCGACCTCAGCATGTCGTTGCTGCCGCTCTGCCACATTTACGAGCGCACCGTAGCCAACGCCTACTTCGCGACCGGTGTGGCAATTGCCTATGCGGAAAGTTTCGATAAAGTTCTGAAAAATCTGAATGAGGTCCACCCCACCATGATGGCGGTTGTGCCGCGTTTCTTTGAGAAGTTTTACTCACGTTTGAGCGCCACCCTGGAGAAGCTGTCACCCGTCCGGCGGGCGATATTCCACTGGGCGCTGGCCGTCGGGAAGGAATATCTCCCCTATAAGCTGGAAGAGCGGACCGCTCCGCTGTGGTTGCGGATTCGCGTGGGCATGGCCGACCGTCTGGTCTATCGAAAAATTCATCAGCGGATGGGCGGACGCCTGCGGGCCTATATTTCCGGCGGGGCGCCGCTTTCAAAGTCCTTGAACGAGTTTTTCAACTGCCTCGGTTTTAATATCTACGAAGGCTACGGCCTGACGGAAACCTCTCCGGTCATTGCCACCAACCTGCTCGGGCCGCCGGTAAAACCCGGAACCGTGGGGCCAATGATTCCCGGCGTCGAGGTCAGGATTGCCGATGACGGCGAAATCCTGACACGCGGCCCCAATGTTATGAAGGGGTATTACGGGCTGGATGAGCAGACGGCCCGCGCACTGGAGGGCGGCTGGTTCCACACCGGCGACATCGGTACGCTGGATCAAGACAATTACTTGACCATCACCGACCGCAAAAAGGACGTCATCAAGACCGCCGCCGGCAAGATGATTGCCCCGCAGCCGATTGAAAACGAATTGAAGCAAAGCCCCTACATCCAGAACGCCGTGGTCATCGGCGACCGGCGCAAGTTCCCCTCGGCGTTGCTGGTGCCGGACTTCGCCGTGCTGGAAGAGTACGCCCGCAAGCAGGGCTGGACCTTCGAGTCGGCCGATGACCTGTTTCGCAGCGAGCTGGTTTACCGGCTGCTGGAAGACGAAGTGGACAAGGTAAACAAACACCTGGCGCAGTTCGAGAAGATCAAGAAGTTCGCCGTGCTGGAACTCGACTTCAGCTTCGACGCCGGACAACTGACCTACACGCAAAAGGTGCGGCGCAACGTCATTGAAAAACAGTACACTGCTATTATCGACGCCCTCTACGACAAGCCAGCCGGGCCCCCTGCTGACTAGTTGTCAACTTTGTCCGCCCCGCCGTAGAATGAATCGCGGAGAATCCTCATGGCTCAAACCAAGGTTGCAGCGTCGTCAGACCAACTTGTTATCGCCAATCGGTCGTTCACTTCGCGCCTGATTGTCGGGACAGGGAAGTACCGCTCGCCGGAAGAGATGGCCGCCGCCCACGCCGCCAGCGGCGCGGAGATGGTGACCGTGGCGGTGCGCCGGGTAAACCTGGCCGACCGGGAGAAGGACACCATCCTGAGCGCCATCGACCCAAAGAAACTCTTTATTCTGCCCAACACCGCCGGGTGCTACACGGCCGATGAAGCCGTCCGCACGGCGCAGTTGGGCCGCGAGGTCGGCCTTTCTAACTGGGTCAAGCTGGAGGTCATCGGCGACGAGAAGACCCTCTTCCCGGACGTCGTAGGCCTGCTGGAGGCCACCAAAGAGCTGGTGAAGGATGACTTCGTTGTCCTGCCCTATACCAACGACGACCTGGTAACCGCAAAGAAACTCATCGACGCAGGCGCGGCCGCCATCATGCCGCTGGGCGCTCCGATCGGTTCCGGCTTGGGGCTCCAGAACACCGCCAACCTGCGCATCCTGCGCGAAATAATCACCGAGATCCCGCTGATAGTGGACGCGGGCGTGGGCACAGCCTCCGACGCCGCCATTGCTATGGAACTCGGCGCCGACGGCGTTCTGATGAACACCGCGATTGCCGCCGCCCAAGATCCGGCCCGGATGGCCCATGCGATGAAGCAGGCGGTCGAAGCCGGGCGCGATGCCTACCTGGCCGGACGGATGCCCCGCAAGCTTTATGCTTCCGCTTCCAGCCCCGAAGAGGGAACAGTTAAGTAACCGGACATTCCCTGCTCCTTCCCGGTGGCGGACAGGAATGTCCGCCCTACTGG